>DASSFK010000415.1:0-16123 GCA_035694565.1 Sphingomicrobium sp. | reverse complement strand
TGCCTATCCAGGCCTCCAGAGGAAAAAGCCCGCTGTCGTATAAAGTTGCTAGTCATCGATCTGGTTGGGAAGACCCAGTCCAATGTCATCGTGAGGAAGTAGGAGGAGCGGTAAATGTTCAAAGCGATCAATGCAGGTTCGCGGCAATTTCGCGGTCCTCCTGGGTTTCCGCCGGAGGCTGAGCCGACGAGGCACTTAGATATTGTCTGGACCCGCTCCATGCAATTTGATGATTTAGCTTTGATTGTACGTCTGCAGGATGCTTATTGTATGGATAGGTCAAAAGTGTCTCGGGAACTTTCTCATGACACCCAACGCGAAAGGCTCCGCGCGTTCGAAACGACGTGGGTTAACCGCCAAACGTTCTTACAAAGCGAGGCACATACTTTTGCAGCGCCGCAACTACGACGCGGCCTAGGACGAACATCTAGAAAATCCGACGCGACGAGTACGATAGCGGAGAGGCCCCTACATTACATTAGCTCGTGCTCGCTCCTCGTTAGATAGGCGGATAGGATGCGTTTCCAGACATTTAGGACAAAACCGAAGATCCGGTACGGTGCCGCCCATCGCTCCTTGCAGACTGTTGGCGCCGGATATGACACAGATCATCGGGACCTCTATGAGGAGCGAACTTGGCGCTGCCTTGTAGTCGACGGACCGCCGCAAACCGACGCCGACATCCTGATATCGCGGTGGGTAGATCCCAGGAGTTTCCGCCGTTGCGAAAAAGCGGTCTCGCCGTCCGACCGGTACATTATTGGTGTTGCGCTGAAGACAACGCGACTCAAGTTCACGAGGGGCCCACATACTATATTTGACGGTATCATGCGCGCAGGAACGTTGCATGTCACTGGCCCATCCCAGTTATTGAGCGCGGAGTTTTATGCGCCGTGCGACTTCATTCACTTCCACGTATCGAGCGATTACCTCCGCCAGCGCCAAGATGCTGAAGGGGTCGGACTAACTCAGCCGAGTTCAGATCTGAACGACCTTATTATTCGTGACCCATTGGCGGAATTGCTGGGCCGGACGCTAGTCGAGAGCAGCAACACAAGGGACGGGCTCTATGCAGAGAGCGTGGGCCAAACTCTTGTGATGCATATCGCAAGGATGGAATTGTCGCAGCCGACGGCTAGTGCTCTACCCAAGTGGCGACTGAAGCGCGTGCAGGAGTACGTTAACGCGCACCTTGATGAAGCCTTGAGTCTGGCGGATTTAGCCGCGGTGGCCGGTTTGTCGCGGATGTACTTCGCTGGACAGTTTCGAGCTGCGACGGGATATCGTCCCCACGATTATCTGCTTTACCAGCGTATCGAAAGTGCGAAGTCGATGCTGTCGAGCACGGATATGCCGCTGGCAGAGGTGGCGCTTAGCGTCGGCTTCCAGGCTCAGGCGCACTTCTCGACCGTCTTCAAGCGTCTTACGGGCCAAAGCCCAGCGCGCTGGCGGCGTGCTATCAGGAGCGAACGCCAATTCCCCGACGCGTTTGTGTACTCCCGAGAAGATTCGGACAGCTCTATCCAGGATGGTGTGGCGAACCAGTTTCGTCCTGGCGTGTGCGCGGCTCCTGAGATTGGAGTTATCGAAGCTACCACCGAGGGTCATACGCACACGCGCGCCGCGGTAAAGGCCACTCAACTTTCGTCCCAGCCGTGAAATTGGACCAAGTCGCGACACATCGAAAACTCCTTACCATCTCGCGCGCGTGCGCAGGAGATTGCAAAAGGCCATCGTAGAGAAGATGCGCTCCTCTTCTTTCAAGCGCGGCATACCCCACAAATGGCACCTACTTCAAGCTGGAGGAAAGCATATGTTTCGTCCGCCTTTACCACCGTTTACCGAGCAGACTGCGATCGAGAAGGTCCGCCTCGCCGAGGATGGCTGGAATACCCGCGATCCCGCCAAGGTCGCCCTTGCCTACACCCCCGACAGCCAATGGCGAAATCGGGCTGAGTTCCTCTCCGGCCGCGCAGCCATAGAGGCCTTTCTCGCCCGCAAGTGGACGCGGGAGCTTGATTACCGGCTGATCAAAGAATTGTGGGCCTTTACCTCCAATCGCATCGCCGTCCGCTTCGCCTACGAATACCGCGACGACAGCGGGCAGTGGTTTCGCGCTTATGGCAACGAGAATTGGGAATTCGAGGCCGATGGCTTGATGCGCCGGCGCATCGCAAGCATCAACGAACATCCCATTGCCGGGGCGGACCGCAAGTTTCACTGGCCTTTGGGGCGCAGACCAGACAACCATCCGGAGCTCGGCGATTTGGGATTCTGATGAGGGCGTTCCAATCGGGCAGGGCGGGGATAGCGGAGTTCAACAGCAAACCGATCTCGCCCGGGTCGAAACACTGTTGTACGAAGCCTATGTAGTCGCTGAGCCCTCCGAACAATGCCGTCCAAACTATCTTGGGCACTACATGGTCGGGCGACCAGCATAGGCGTCGTCGCTCTTCCATTCCTTGAACACGGCAACCTGGTGGCTCCATTCACCGTCAAAGAGTCCAACATGAGCGATCTGCCAGAGCGCGTCATTGGCCGCCCACGGCGGTCTACCAGCGGAGGGCGTTGCCGTCCGGTCAGTCGTTGGGCCTAGCCAGATCGCGACTCCGTCGATCAGACGATTGGTCGTGATGGCATGGCGGCTTCCGTTCGAAGTCCTCAAGCTGCAATCTTCGACCACGACCAGCCCAATTGCTCGCCCACATCGATCAGCGCTCCGACGAGACGGCTGATATGCCGTTCGGTGTGAAACGGACCTGGGGTCAGCCGAAGTCGCTCCTGACCGCGCGGAACCGTTGGAAAGTTGATCGGCTGAATGTAGATCGAATGCCGTTCCAGCAACTCGTCGCTGATGCGGCGGCACAGATGAGCGTCGCCGATCATGATCGGCAGGATGTGGCTGTCGCTGACCGGAACGGGAAGTCCCGCCGCGCCGAGCATGGACTTCAGTTGTGCGATGTTGCGCTGTTGCGCCTCGCGCTCGGTGGAGCTGTACCTCAGATGGCGGATCGCCGCCTGCGCGCCGGCCGCGAGGTGGGGGCCGATGGAAGTGGTGAAGATGAAACTGTCCGCAAAACTTCGGATGACATCGACCAGATTACCGGGCGCGGCTATATATCCGCCCATCACGCCGAATGCTTTGGCAAGTGTGCCCTCAATGATGGTTATGCGATTGGCAACGCCGTCGCGCTCGGCGATCCCGCCGCCATGCGGACCGTAAAGGCCGACGCCGTGGACCTCGTCCAGATAGGTGAGGGCGTTATGTTTATCGGCGACATCGCAGATCGCGGCAATCGGAGCCACGTCGCCATCCATGCTGTAGACGCTCTCGAAAGCCACGAGCTTCGGCCGGTCCCGATCATAGCGCTCCATCCGCTCGTCGAGATAGGCCACGTCGTTATGCGGAAAGATGACCCGCTCAGCGCCGGAGCGACGGATTCCCTCAATCATCGAATTGTGGTTGAGCGCATCCGAGAAGATGACACAGTCTGGGAGGACCTTGCCGATTACGCCGAGCGTTGCGAGATTCGATATCCAGCCCGACGTGAAAACCAACGCCGCTTCCTTGCCGTGCAGCTCCGCGAGCTCCTTCTCCAGCAGGACATGCGCGTGGTGATGGCCGGAGATATTGCGGGTTCCGCCCGTTCCGCCGCCGGTCTGGGCGATAGTCCGTTGCATGGCGGCGAGCACGTCAGGATGCTGACCCATGCCAAGGTAGTCATTGCTGCACCACACGGTGACGATTCTTTCCGTGCCGTCGGGCCGCCGCCAGATCGCTGTGGGCAACGCTCCGACTTGCCTTTCGAGGTCGATGAAGGTTCGGTACCTGCCATCTCGCTTGAGATCATACAGCAAGGAATCGAACTTTGAGCTGTAGTCCATGGCAGAGCACTCCCTTCTCACTTGCGTATAGTCTGATTGCAATCGGGCAATGCATCGCGGCCCAATCTACGCCGGCGCGGATGTTGCCGAAGTTGTGATAGCGAGTTGCTCCAGCCTGCGCCTCTTGGCCGCTTCGAAACCATGCATGCCCGTCTGCCACTGCAGACCGACGATTGCACCCTTCGTGGGCTGCAGAAGACCGAGCGTACTCACGAGAATCAGTGGTAGCCAGATCAGAAAGTGTAGCCAGTACGGTGGCGAGTAGGCAGTCTCGACCGCCAGAACGACCGGAACGATGACGTGGCCAACCACGAGGATGACGAGATAGGCCGGAAAGTCGTCGGCGCGGTGGTGATGAAAATCCTCGCCACATTCTTCGCAGTGATCAGCAACCTTTAGATACTTGCCGAATAGATGGCCTTTCCCGCAGTTCGGGCACCTGCAACGAAAGCCGCGCCACATGGCCTGGTAAAGCGAAGTCGTTTCTTCAAGGCGGGCCATAGCGGAATTCCTTGACGGCGTGAACCTTCCGTACAATAAGGTTTCAGTCACATACAATCAAAACAAAAGGATAGTATTGCATGGATTGGCTCCCTACATTATCCGAGGGATCGGGTCCGGTTTACAGGCGGATTGTGGATGCCCTATCAAACGATATTGCGAGCGGGCGGCTGAAGCGCGGCGAACAAGTGCCGACCCATCGTGCGCTGGCGCAGGCGCTGAGGATTGATCTTACGACTGTGACCCGCGCGTACGGTGAGGCGCGCCGCCGCGGCTTGCTCGATGCACGAGTCGGGCAGGGCACCTTCGTTTCCGAGACGACAACACGTGCGACCGTCGATATTCCCCATCCAGTCAAGATTGATCTCTCCATGAACGTGCCGCCTCAGCCGATCGAGGCCAATCTCGACACTCGCATTGCACATGGGCTTGCATCGATACAAAAGGAGGCGGGCTTTTCTGCTTTCCTCAATTATCAACGGCCGGGAGGTAGCGATGAGGATCGCGATACAGCCGCCAATTGGCTTCGAGTGCGGGTTCCGAAAGCGCAAACCGATCGGCTCGTTATTTATCCGGGCAGCCAGGCGGCGATCTTCAATGCACTGCTGTCTCTCACCTCACCGGGAGATGTAGTGTTAACCGAAGCGCTGACGTACCCCGGTATCAAGGCCGCGGCGGGAAAGCTGGGCGTTCGTCTCGTAGGCGTGACAATGGACGAGCAGGGTATCCTGCCGGATGCGCTTGCCAGCGCGTGCAGGCAGCATAAGCCGAAAGCCGTCTATCTTGTTCCCACCATGCACAATCCCACGACCGTGACGCTGGGGCCGTCCCGCCGCAGGGCGGTTGCCGAGATCATTCGCAAAGCCGGAGCTATTCTAATCGAAGACGACGCATATGGCTCGCTTGACCCTTCCGTCTCGCCGATCGCCAACCTGATCCCCGAGCGGACGTATCTCGCGGTGAGCCTGTCGAAATGCATCGCGCCGGCGCTGCGTATCTCGTTCCTGCTCACACCCGATGTTGCAGCCGAACAGATGCTCCGGAATAATCTTCAGGCCACCACTCAGATGGCGCCACCCTTAATGCTAGCCCTCGTTATGCACTGGCTTCGTTCCGGTGTCGCCGATCAGATCGTTACTGCGATCCGTAACGAAGCAATCGGACGCCAGCAACTGGCCGCAAAGCTACTAAAGGGGCAGTCGTTCGCTGCTTATCCCAAGGGACATCACCTCTGGCTGTCGTTGCCGCGCCACTGGAACAGAGGGGATTTCGTCGCGCACGTCCTGCGTGAGGGGCTAGCCGTGGTAGCAAGCGAAGCGTTCGCCGTGGATCAGATTGCTACTCCTCACGCGGTGCGTGTTTCCCTCGGGGCGGCCCGCAATCGCACTGAACTCAGCACTGCACTGCATCTCCTGGCGGCAGCGCTAAAGAGTTCCACTGCAGCAATGCAGGTTGTCTAAGGCCAATGACACTCTGATTTTCTCCAAGCAGGGCATTCCGGAACAATGTAGAGGTCATCTGGCGAACGAACATAGTAGCCGCTCGTCACTGTCAACCGACGCATCGATGACAATCTGATCGGTCACGAATTGCTGCCTTGCCATGGCGGCGCTGTAGAACTCCCTGCCGCCAACCTTCGTAGGGTGCTTGAGAACGCCAAGCGCGATGCCGACCTCTCCCGCGGTATCAGGGGCGAACGCGAAGATCGTTGACGGACGTGCCCGCGCTTTCCTGAACAGGTTCTGGCGATCCCTCCGAAGCATTGGCAATTCCGAACGCAAGAATATCTCCTACAGCGGCGCAGGCGCCTTGTCGGCAATCGATGAATCGATGACCGACACTATGGTGTTATGGACGCTTTCGCCTCGAACACCACCTGACAAAGAAGCAGTGCCTCGCTGCGCCAACGGTGCACAAGTGATTGTCACCCGGCGCAGAGAAGAAGCTCTGGATGTGGCTGTTGCAGACATCGGCAATGCGGCCTTTTCGATCCGTGGCGATGTCACGAACCTAACGCATCATGATCAGGTTATCGCGGAAAGAACTCAATAAACCCCAATAGGAGCACATACTATGACAGCGACGAAAGCGAGGTCCCCTCGCAGTCCTTGAAGCCGCGTTCAAGATCATTCCGGGGAAAGAAGCCGGTTTTCTGGCCTATCAGGCCTCGGTGGTGCCGCTGGCTGCGGCACAGCCCGGGTTTCGGGCTGCCTACAGCGGCCCAGTTTGGGACACGACATGGATATACTTCGGAGCCCGTTTTGAAAGTGAGCAGCAAATGAATGCATGGCACAGTGAAGCCCAGCATCGGGTGATTCAGAAGTCGGCCCCGAATTGGTGGACATCCCTGTATCTCAGAAAATGGCGCTCCTCGATGCCGGGCGAAGTCCTCGGCGATCGCCTGATGTCGGAAACCAGCATCCTCGTTGATACCGCTCTCGACGACACACAGATACAATCGGTGCGGCAGGCGATGGCAGGGCTGGGCGCCGCTGGAGCGCAACCGTTTGAAACCCTCACCGGACAATTCGAGGCGCACCCCTTCCAGTTTTCCGGTCCCCTCCTAGTTGCGCCGGCAGCCGATAAAGTGCCGGCCGTCTACCAGCACCGTGCAGGCGCCGCACTGGCCATGGTCACAGCCCTTTTTCGTGCCGGTGAGGTCGAGGTGATCGCGAAGCGCATCGAGTAATGTCGTCCACGGCGCCAACCTGAGTTGCCTCTGCTGCCCGTTGACATTGAGCGCAACCGAAATCTTGGCCGGCACTTGGCTGGCTTTCGTCCGCGCCACTTTGGTTGCTTGCGTCATGTCGAACGCCTCCTCAATGACAGCATTCTAATCTTTGGAGCGGAATAGTTCTTCTTGCTTTGAACTAGCTTTTACATTCGCACGTCGGCCGGAAAAACGTTGTGAGGCCTCGCAGCCGATGCTGGGCCCTTCAATTCAACCGTGCAATTTTGAAAATGAGCCGGTCTTTTCGAAGGACCAGGTTCCGAAATATCGGTTACATCACCTTTCCGGCTTTAAGGAATGCCGAGAAGAGAAGGAGAATTCTCGCGCAGAGTTGCGAAGCCCGTGCCCGCTCGAGTGATCGAAGTATGGTGCGTTTATGCGCGCTATTTACGCAGAACGATGGCGATCGACGCAGGCTTCGCACGGTCAATGGAGCGGCAGCTAAATTCAGGAGCGCGGCCTCTATGAAGGAACACTTCAAGGTGAATATTCGCCGGCGGCATCTGCTTGGCCTTGCGACAGCTAGCGTCGCAGCAGTGGCCGCGAGCGCTATGGTGCCCGACCGGTCGGCCGTCAAACCTGACAATCCCGGAGATAAGCGTAAGGCACGCTATCAAGCGAATTCACCCGAGGTTCGAAACTTCTATCGCGTTAACTCTTATCCGCGCCCATAAGGGAGACATCCGTGCTGATCAAGAGGTCGGAACGTCATCGCGTTCGCGAAGGATCCGCCGTCGCGCCAGTGGCTAACTCCAGCAGTGACTTGGATCGCCGCACGTTTCTCAAGCGCTCCGGTGCCGCCGCCGGTGCGCTGGCAGCGCTTGGCAATTTGCCGCTCGGCGGCTTACGCAAAGCGGAGGCCGGTCCGCCACCTCCGGCGGGTGCGACAGTTACGACCCGTAAGAATTTCTGTACGCATTGCTCTGTGGGGTGTTCGGTCGTCGCCGAAGTCGCAAGCGGCGTATGGGTCGGTCAGGAACCGGATTATGACAGTCCGATCAATCGCGGATCACATTGCTGCAAAGGAGCGGCGGTTCGAGACGATGTGCTGAGCGATCGCCGCTTGCGTTATCCGCAAAAGCTGGTGGACGGCCAATGGAAGCGGCTTTCGTGGAACCAAGCTATCGATGAGATCGGCAATAAACTTCTTGATATTCGTCAGAGGGCAGGCCCGGATTCGGTCTACTGGCTCGGTTCCGCCAAATTCACAAACGAGGCGGCTTACCTCAACCGCAAGCTCGCCGCTTTCTGGGGAACCAACAATTCCGATCATCAGGCGCGCATCTGTCACTCCACCACCGTCACTGGAGTCGCCAATACCTGGGGCTACGGTGCCATGACCAACAGCTACAACGACATCCGTAACTCAAAGACTATCTTGCTGATGGGCGGCAACCCCGCCGAGGCGCATCCGGTTTCGTTGCAGCATATTCTCGAAGGTAAGGAACTCAACCGCGCCAACTTCATCGTCGTTGACCCGCGGATGACACGAACCGCGGCGCACGCGACCGAATATATCCGAGTGCGGCCCGGAGTGCACATCCCGACCATCTATGGGATGCTCTGGCACATTTTCGAGAACGGCTGGGAGGACAAGGAGTTCATCCGGCAGCGCGTGTACGGGATCGAGGACATCCGCAAGGAAGTCGCAAAATGGACACCCGACGAGGTTGAGCGTGTCACTGGTTTGCCTGAAGCCCAGGTCAAACATATCGCCGACATTTTCTCCCACGAAAAGCCCGCAACGCTCATCTGGGCGATGGGGCAGACGCAATTCTCCACAGGGACTGCAAACGTCCGTGCGAGCTGCATCCTGCTGCTCGCCACCGGTAATGTTGGTCATGCCGGCGGAGGCGCCAATATTTTCCGCGGCCACACAAATGTGCAAGGCGCAACCGATCTCGGCCTCGACGTAACAACGCTGCCACTCTACTACGGTCTTTCCGAAGAGGCGTGGCAGCATTGGTGCCGAGTGTGGGAGGTCGACATCGGCTGGATGCGGTCCCGCTTTGCCAACAAGGTCCTGATGGAGAGCCCCGGGATTCCAAGCACGCGTTGGTTTGATGCCACGTTGCTGCCCAAGGATCAGGTCAGTCAGCCGGACACACTGCAGGCAATGTTTGTGATGGGACATGGCGTCAATACCATTGCCAGAATGCCGGAAGCCGTTCGTGGAATGGAAAAGCTCGATCTGCTGGTCGTATGCGATCCCTATCCGACCGCTTGGTCTGTACTCTCGGAACGTAAGAACGACACCTATCTTTTGCCAGCCTGCACAAGCTTTGAGATGGACGGCTCCCGCACGGCATCCAACCGTTCGTTGCAGTGGGGCGAGCAAATCGTCAAACCGATCTTCGAAGCGAAGAATGACTACGACGTGATGTACATGCTCGCGAAGAAACTCGGGTTCGCCGATAAGATGTTCAAGAACATCAAGGTGGAGGACGGCGCGGTGTCGGCTGAGGACATCCTGCGCGAGATCAATCGTGGCGGCTGGTCGACCGGATACTGCGGCCAGTCGCCTGAGCGCCTTAAAGCCCATATGAAGAACCAGGCAAAATTCGATCTGGTCACCCTCCGCGCACCAAAGGACGATCCCGAAGTCGGCGGAGATTATTACGGTTTGCCATGGCCGTGCTGGGGGACGCCGGAATTCCGTCATCCTGGAACTGGAATACTGTACAACACCAATCTCTCGGTGAAGGACGGTGGTGGGACGTTCCGCGCCCGTTTTGGCGTGGAGCGCGTGGTCAAGCGCAAGGTCATGCAGGCCGGACGGGAAGTTGAAAAGGAAGAACATGACAATTTGCTCTCCGAAGGCTCCTATTCCGTCGGCTCGGAAATCAGGGATGGATATCCGGAGTTTACTCTCGGCGTCCTCAAGAAGCTGGGCTGGGACTCGGATCTGACGGAAGCCGAGCTTGCCGTCATCAACAGGGTCAACCCGACCACTCCAGATGCGGTGTCCTGGGCGATTGACCTGTCCGGCGGCATTCAGCGCGTGGCGATCGAACACGGCTGCAGCCCCTATGGCAACGGCAAGGCGCGCATGGTTGCCTGGAACCTGCCAGATCCGATCCCGGTGCACCGCGAAGTCATCTATACGTCGCGGCCCGATCTCGTTGGAAAATATCCGACGCGTCCGGACGCCCAACAATTTCGAGTCCCTAACATCGGTTTCACCGTCCAGAAGTCCGCCGTCGACAGGGGCATCTTCAAGCAATTTCCGCTTATCCTGAGTTCTGGCCGGCTGGTTGAATACGAAGGCGGCGGCGAAGAGACGCGCTCCAATAGGTGGCTCGCCGAATTGAAGCAGGACATGTACGTCGAGATCAATCCGGCAGACGCATCCGCGCGCGGTATCAAGGACGGCGGTTGGGTCTGGGTCACTGGGACTGAGAGCAATTCCAGGACGCGGGTAAAGGCGTTTGTGACCGAGCGTGTCGGCCAGGGCGTCGCCTGGATGCCCTACCACTTTGCCGGTTGGTTCCAGGGGGTCGACCAACGCAGCAAGTATCCGAAGGGTAGCGACCCGATCGTGCTTGGCGAGAGCGTCAATACACTGACGACCTATGGGTACGACCCCGCCACGGGCATGCAGGAACCCAAGGCAACGCTCTGCCAGATCAGAGCGGCGTGATGGGAGAATAGATCATGGCTCGCGTCAAATTCCTTTGTGATGCCGACCGCTGCATCGAGTGCAACGCCTGCGTCACCGCCTGCAAGAACGAACATGAAGTGCCGTGGGGTATCAATCGCCGCCGCGTCGTCACGATCAATGACGGCAAGCCCGGCGAACGCTCGGTGTCGATGGCCTGCATGCACTGCACCGATGCGCCATGCGCCGCGGTCTGCCCGGTATCGTGCTTCTACACCACCGCCGATGGCGTGGTGCTGCACTCCAAGGACCTCTGCATCGGCTGCGGCTACTGCTTCTACGCCTGTCCGTTTGGCGCCCCGCAATATCCGAAGGTCGGCAACTTCGGTTCGCGCGGCAAGATGGACAAGTGCACCTATTGCGCCGGCGGGCCGGAGGCCGACTCCACCTCGGCCGAATACGCCAAATACGGCGCCAATCGCCTCGCCGAAGGCAAGCTGCCGATCTGCGCCGAGATGTGCTCAACCAAGTCGCTGCTGGCGGGTGATGGCGCGATCATCGCCGAAATCTACAAGGAGCGCGTAATGAAGCGCGGCTACGGCTCGGGCGCGTGGGGTTGGACCACCGCCTATCACGAGGGCATTGCGGTTTGAGCAGCCTTGGAGCGACTGGGAGGCCAACATGCGAGCCGATGGGAGAATGACCATGATGAGGCATCTTGCCCGCATCTGCTCCATCATTATCGTTGCGTCGACAATCCTGATAGCCGCCGTACCGCCGGTGCTCGCACAGCAACTCGGCCCGGATGGCGCGCCCAATCCAACCGCGAGCGTAGCGAGCGAGCAGCAGCTGCTTCAGCAATCATCACGAATAGAGGGACAGATCGCCCAGCCAAACGAGAGGGCGCGTGTCCTCGTGCAACCCGCCGGGCGGCAATGGGATCACTTCCATGAAATCACATTGCGCTGGCTCGGCGCGATCGTGATCCTTGGCATGATCGTAGCTTTGGGCGCCGCCTATCTGATCATGGGTCGACTTCGGATTTCGAACGGGCGCTCCGGGAAGAAGGTGCCCCGCTTCAACTCCTTCGAGCGCTTCTCCCACTGGATGACGGCGGTGTCCTTCGTTGCTCTCGGCTTGACAGGGTTGAACATTACGTTCGGGAAGATCGTGCTGCTGCCAGTGATCGGGCCCGACGCGTTTAGTAGCCTGTCACAAACCGCCAAGTACGTGCACAATTTCGTCAGCGCCGCGTTCGTCATCGGCCTCGCACTAATTGTCGCGCTCTGGATAAAGGACAACATCCCGCGAAAAGTCGACGTCGATTGGATCAAGCAAGGTGGCGGATTCATCAAATCGAAGCATGCGCCTTCAGGGCGTTTCAATGCCGGCGAGAAGCTGGTCTTTTGGTTTGCCCTCGGTGCTGGAGTGGCAGTCATAATTTCAGGATATCTTCTGATGTTCCCGTTCTACGTGACGGATATCGCGGGTATGCAGATAGCACAGATCGTGCACGCCGTGATCGCTGTCCTGTTCGTCGCGGTGATCATTGCTCATATCTACATCGGTACACTCGGAATGGAGGGCGCGTTTGAGGCGATGGCCAATGGCGATGTCGATTTCAACTGGGCGAAGGAGCATCACGACCTCTGGCTTGCCCAGCAGCTCGCAAGCAAAGAACGGCAGGGGCAACCTTAGGCCCGCGGAAGTAAGGGCCGTCGCTCACCGAATTAAGTTACGGTTGCTCTGACGCCCGTTGAACGCAGCGTACCTCATAGCAGCGGTTATGGGGTATCTGCGAAATGTCGATCAAACGAGTACGCCTGGATGATGGCGAACATTGATGACCCTCGGCAACGTTGCACTAAGGAGGCGGTCAATTGAGATCCACAGCCCTTGCGCAGATTCCGGTTGGCGTTGTCGTCGAGCGGCGCAAGGCTAGGAGCATGTGGGCCGATTTTCTGTGGCGACCGGTCTCGGTGTTGGTGGGATTACCCTCAGCCGCGCCTTGGACGCCGCTCGATACCGAAGCAGAAACGACCTTGTTCTTTGCGGGCGAGGCCGTAATTGAATTGCACCGGACGGAGACAACAAACTATCGGGACAATCTCGCATCGGGCACGCCCGCTCTATGGGTGGCCTTGCGTCCTGTTGTATCTGAGCGGCCATATGAGGTTCTCGCCGTAACGGCAGATCCGGCGGAAGGCGAGGCGCTCACTGACGCTGGCAGCAATCTTGTCGAAGCTTTGTCAATGCCGCCCGCCGTCGTGGAAGCTGTTGTTCAATTCATCGCCCAACATCATGTCGAGCGCCCCTTCGTCAAACGTCAGCGTGATCGGCAGGCGCCTTCAGATCGGAGAGGAAGAACGGGGAATGACTGAACCGGGCAATTTTATCTTGCGCTGGGCACGATTGAAGCGCGAGTCAGATATCGAGCATAAAATCGATACTTCGCAGAATGGCTCGGCAATAGAGCCGAAAGAAGCAGTGTTGGTCCGTCCTGAAGCAACCGTCGCACAGCCTCAGATCGACGCGGCGCCCGTCGAACCGTTTGATCCATCCGGCCTGCCATCGATTGAAGCGATCACTGCCAACACGGACGTCCGTGGATTTCTGCAAAGCCGCGTGCCCGCCGAATTGACGCGAGCTGCACTGCGGCAAGCCTGGACGAGTGATCCGGCCATTCGTGACTTTATTGGCATCGCGGAGAACCAATGGGATTTCAACGATCCGAATGCGATTCCTGGCTTTGGCCCGTTAGGGGTAACAGGCAACGAACCGGCGATTCTCACGCAAGTCCTCGCTAGTCTTGAGAGAGTACCTACGACTTTTTCGGAATCGTCGACATCTGAGTGGCTGGCCCCCTCGTCCGTAACTGGCCCCACACAATCCGTGGTGCATGAAACTGAGCTGCAGAAGATTGCCGAATTGCCGTCGGCCGGTACCGGCATATCCTGTTTATCGAACGAAAAGCGCGGAACCGGTGCGAAGACGGAGACGGCAGCCGGTGAAAATCACGAGTTTTTCCGAAATCGCCGTCATCACGGCAGCGCTTTGCCACGTTAACGCTGGCGCTCAAGCCGCATGGCCGCCAATTTTGGTAGCTGCGGGCAAATCTGCTGACCACGCCGAATGACCTGTGGAATTCCCAGTTATGCCGGTGAGGATACCCTGTTAGCCTAGAATAATTCCCTGTTAGTTGGTGTAGGGAATTGGCTCAGAAGGCGACGTCTCGCTGGATGAACTTCATGGCCTGCGGATATCGATCAAAGGGCACGATGGAAAGTGGCCTATCTCGACCATCAAATACGCTCAGAGTTAGAGCTGGTCCGTTGGACACCACATTAAGATTAGCGTCACCCATTAGCGTCCAACCTCCTCCTAGTCTCAGCCTCTCAATCATTTCGGCATGATGTGCCATCACGATAGCTCGGCCTGATCCGAGACCCACAGGGCATTTCGGTTCAAGTCTCCCCGTTACCCCAATCTGATCAGCAGGAGCGATACATCTCCTGCAAGGGCTTTCCGCTCAGAAATATGATCTGAGGTTTCAGACCACCCCGACGAGTGATCCAGCGGCGCACCGGCGTCGGGTAGGCCGAGTACAGCATCAAGGTCGCTTCGGGGTCGGTGAAGGCGCGGCCGTTGGCGCCGTAATTCCAAGCCGCATGGAAGCCGAGCGTCGCGCGCGAAGTCACGCAGATTTTGTTATGGGGGAGTTCGCTGAGTACAATGGTGCATGCCGAGGCACAGAGACCATCAATGATCACGGACTCGCCGGCTGCGGCCATGCGGTGAAATTTGATGACGTAGCTTCCGATCCGACCTCCTCGGTCATCTGTGATGCGGACTGCAGAGCCCGCATCCGACACGTTCAGGATCAGCAAAATTGCCGCGAGGAATCCCGTCACACGCTTCATATTCCCACCCCTAGGTTCGAGCAAACCGATTGGATCGCTTTGCGTGATGCGCGAAGCCACGACAGGCTTGTTCAGGTTCGTGGCATTGTCTGGGCGCAACTCGAATCAAAAGGGGCCGCTCAACCGCGACCCCGCCGGCAAATTCGTTATGAAAGGCAGCCCCGGCCTTCGTAGTGTTACGGATTCTCTTGAGATTTAGGATTCCGGGAAACCACTGTGTTCCCGTGCTGGAACCCAAGCCAATTGCCCGATCGAGCCGCCCGCCCTCAACGGACAGTAAGCACCGATCAACGTTACCTGCGCTGAACTTTAGCCTCTGAATTGCATCTCAAAAACTAGGCGAGGGCCTGGACAAGACCGGGCCGCCTCATTTAGCGGCCTCTTTCATTTCCACGATGTCTCCTATTGGCCCTTAGCGAACTCAGGTGCCAGGCGATCGGAGATGTCCGCTCTCGGGACGGAGCGGGATCAGGTGAGTTAGGTCAGCCGCCTCCGAAGGTGGACGGGTCATGAGTTCTAATCGCCTCCGGAGGTAAGGGTGGATAGCCTGGAAACTTGTAGCAGCTCGGAGGGACGCACATACCTTGGCTGGGCTGAATGGAGACATGGTGGCTCGTGCGGAAGCGATGCGCCGTTTCGGCGGTGGCAGAAGCACACAGGGTGATCAACAGGCCAAAGGCCAAAGCGAAACGCATCCTAACACTCCGTATCGAACGAGCTCCGATCATGTGCATACGAGCGGCCACGATCCCAAGGTGAGTGGCTTCACGACCGATCAAATTGGCGGGATCATGGGGCATGCCGGGGATGCGACAGGCGATGTCCCTGATGGACGCCTTCGATCGCTTCTGGCCCTAGCAGACGTCAGACGCCGCGACCTCGAAGTCCGCTTCCAGGGGTAAAGCTGACATGGCTTGAGCGGCCGCTCCAACGTCTCCTTCTGGCGCAAAGCGGCCGTGCATGCCTTGCGTGAGTGGTCGAGTGGGCCGTGCGTCGGCCGGCGGTTTTCTCCGTTGGTGGTATCACAGGTTTTCCAAATTAGACCGCGAGCGGTGGCTATTTGCTAAGGACGTGCGTTACTCAGTCGATTGATTCCGATACTTCCCGAAACAGCCATTCTTCCGACCCGCAAAAATTTTCCTGTGAATTCAAGACCGAAGAATTGCGACGGGTATACCGTCGGCATTTGTCCGTCAGACCTGAAGATTTGTGCTTGCAAATCAACGACGAAACGTCGTTCGAAATGATAGAGTGGGAGTGAACTTCTGAGGCCGCACCTCACGCCGCGGCACTTTGCTGCGTGATCCCGGCCACCCGGTCCGGGTAGAAGGCGACGTAATCCTTGATCTGCGCCATCGCCTCAAATGGCCCCTCATAGGTCCACACCGCATTGAGGGAGCGATCTCCGCCAGCCGGAATGCTGTAATAGGATGCGTCTCCCTTGTAGGGGCAATACGTCGTGTGTGCACTGCGCACGAGCGCGGCCAT
>DASSFK010000414.1:0-24368 GCA_035694565.1 Sphingomicrobium sp. | reverse complement strand
TGTTTGAAGCGCTGACCGACAAGCGCTACATCGCTGCCCATGTACACGACCGAGCTTTCGAAGACGGCGAAGATCCAGAACCTCGAGGACCCGAAGCTCCTCGAAGCGTTCGAGGCGCGGGTCGCGGCCGACGAGTTCATCGAGCCCAAGGACTGGATGCCCGAGGCCTACCGGCGGACGCTGACTCGGCAGATCTCGCAACACGCGCACTCAGAAATCGTGGGCATGCTTCCGGAAGGGAATTGGATCACTCGCGCGCCCTCTCTTCGGCGCAAGGCGATCCTTCTCGCCAAGGTGCAGGACGAGGCGGGGCATGGCCTCTACCTCTACTGCGCGGCGGAGACACTTGGAACGAGCCGCGAGGAGATGATCGAGGCATTGCACAGCGGCAAGGCAAAATACTCGACCATCTTCAACTATCCGACGCTTACTTGGGCGGACATTGGCGCGATTGGCTGGCTGGTCGACGGGGCGGCGATCATGAACCAGGTGCCGCTGCAGCGGACCAGCTACGGCCCCTATGCCCGCGCCATGGTTCGAGTGTGCAAGGAAGAGAGCTTCCACCAGCGTCAGGGCTACGAAATCATGATCGCCATGGCCAACGGCACGCCGGACCAAAGGCGCATGGCTCAGGACGCGCTCAACCGTTGGTGGTGGCCGTCGCTGATGATGTTCGGTCCACCGGACGCGGACTCGCCGAACACTGCGCAGTCGATGCGCTGGCGGATCAAGCGCGAGACGAATGACGAGCTCCGTCAGAAGTTCGTCGACATCACCGTTCCGCAGGCAGATTTCCTTGGCCTCAAGGTTCCGGACGCGTCCCTTGAATGGAACGAGGACAAGGGCGGCTACGACTTCGGCGAGATCGACTGGGAGGAATTCTACTCGGTCGTCCGCGGGGAAGGCCCGGTCGCCAAGGAGCGCATGGAAGCCCGGCGCAAGGCCTGGGAGGATGGCGCCTGGGTTCGGGACGCCGCCGCAGCGCACGAAGAGAAGCGTCGAGCGAGGAAGGCAGCGTGAGTCATGACTGGCCACTCTGGGAAGTCTTCGTCCGGACCAAGGGCGGTCTTTCGCATCGCCACTTTGGCAGCGTTCATGCTCCTGACGCGGAGCTCGCGCTCCGCCACGCGCGCGACACCTACACGCGACGCATGGAAGGGGTGAGCATCTGGGTCGTGCCGTCCGCGGAGATCACTGCGTCCGACCCTGAACAGGCAGGCGAATTGTTCGAGCCGGCGGTCGACAAGATCTACCGGCACCCGACCTTTTACGACATCCCAGACGAGGTGAAGCACATCTGATGGCTTCGCTGCCGCCGATCGACCTGCCGACCGGAGCGACCGGGAAGGGCAGCTTCGACGCGCCGTCGGCGGACTCGTCGGACCAGGTGCGATTCGACTACCTCCTGCGCCTCGGCGATGATTCGCTGATTCTCGGCCAGCGCTTGAGCGAATGGTGTGGCCACGCGCCCGTGCTGGAGGTCGATCTCAGCCTTGCGAACCTTTCCCTCGACCTGGTGGGGCAGGCGACGCACCTGCTCGAAGAAGCCGGGGAGGGTGACAAGTTGGCTTTCCATCGCGACGTTCTCGATTTTCGCAATTGCCTGCTGGTCGAGCAGCCGAATGGCGATTTCGCGCGAACGATTGCGCGCCACCTCCTGTTTTCGACATGGCAGCACATGCTGTTCGAGCGGCTGACCCGCTCGAGCGACCGCTTTCTCGTCGAATTCGCGTCGAAGGCGGTGAAGGAAGTCGCTTATCACCGCGAGTTGTCGGCCGAGTGGACGATCCGCCTCGGCGACGGCACCGAAGAAAGTGCTCGGCGGATGGCCGAGGGTATCGACTGGAACTGGCGCTTCGTTCCGGAGCTGTTCGAGGTCGACGAGACGCTGCAGGCGCTGATCGATCGCGGAATCGCGCCCGCTCCGCGCGAGTTCGAGAGCGAATATCGTTCGGCGATCGCAGCGGTGCTCGCAGATGCAAAGCTTGAGGTCCCAGCGGACCAGCGCGCGATCCTCGGCGGCCGGCGCGGGCATCACAGCGAGCATCTCGGCCACCTCCTTGCGGTGATGCAATTCCTGCCTCGTACTTACCCCGACGCGATTTGGTGATGGACAAGCATTTCCATGCACTGAAGGTCGCGGAAATCGTCCCCGAGACCGCCGAAGCCAGTTCGATCCGCTTCGAAGTCCCTGCGGAACTTCGCGAGGCCTTCGATTTCAAGGCAGGTCAGCACCTGACGCTCAAAGCGACCATCGACGGCGAGGAGGTTCGCCGGAACTATTCGCTCTGCACCGCCCCCGCAGAACAGGACTGGATGGTCACGGTGAAACGTATCGCCGGCGGCCTCTTTTCCAATTGGGTCGGCGATAAGCTCAAGGCCGGCGACACTGTCGAGGTCATGCCGCCGCATGGCAGCTTCACGACCGAATTCGCTCCGGCGGCGAAGCGTCACATCGTTGGCATCGCGGGCGGCTCCGGAATTACGCCTGTGCTGTCCCTCTTGAAGACGACGCTCAAGGAGGAGCCGGATAGCGAGTTTACCCTGCTTTACGGCAATCGCGACAGCAGCTCGATCATCTTCCTCGACGAGCTGGCGAACCTGAAGGACCGCTATGTCGGGCGCCTGTCGCTGCATCATTTCCTCGCCGAGGAAGAAGGCGACATCGACCTCTTCAATGGAATGCTCGATCGCGCTCGCTGCGATGAGGCGATCGCTGCGCTCATCGGAGATCCGGCAAGCGTCGATGCCTGGTTCATCTGCGGGCCCGGGCCGATGATGGATGCCGCGGAAGGCGCATTGCTCGATCGCAACATCGAAAAGGAGCGCATTCACATCGAGCGCTTTACCGCGGACCGCCCGTCCGCAGCGCTCGCCGCGGAAATGGCGCAGCTTCAGACCAGGGCCGCGGGCGCGACCATGTCGGTCACCCTCGACGGGCGAACTCGCAGGATCGCATTCAACGAGGCCAACATCCTCGACAGCGTCCGCGCCGGCGGCCTTCCGGCACCGTTCGCCTGCAAGGCCGGCGTTTGCGCGACCTGCCGGGCGAGAGTCACCGGCGGCAAGGTCGAGATGGCCGCCCGTTACGGCCTCACCGACGAGGAGGTCGCGGCCGGCTATGTTCTGACCTGCCAGTCCGTTCCGGTCGGCGACGGCGTCGCAGTGGATTACGACGCCTAGGCGCGCTAGACGCCTTCCATGCTGAGCGAAACCGACACCCGCGCCAGGACGCTGGCCGATCTTCCACCGGTCGAGAGCGACTCGCTCCTCCAGCTGATCGCGCTTTGCAACGCCGATCCACGGCCGGAAAAGATCGACGTTGGCGTCGGCGTCTTCCGTGACGGTGTCGGACGCACGCCGATCCTGCCGGTGATCAAGGACGCAGAACGCATCCTGCTCGATACGCAGGAATCGAAATCGTACCTGGGCAGCGCCGGGGACAAGCGCTTTGCCGAGCTCATTCGTCCGATCTTGTTTGGCGACCTCTCGGACGACACCAGAATTGCCGGAGTCCAGACGCCGGGCGGCTGCGGCGCGCTCCGGCTGGGCTTCGAGCTGATCGCAACCGTCAATCCGCAGGCGCGGGTGCTCGTCGGCGCTCCGACCTGGCCGAACCACCCTCCGATCATCCGCGCGGTCGGGCTGCAGATCGTCGAATATCCCTATTACGACCGCGAGAGTTGTGCGGTCCGCTTCGACAACATGATGGCGGCGCTAAACGATGCTCGTTCGGGCGACGTCGTCCTGCTTCACGGCTGCTGCCATAATCCGACCGGTGCCGATCTCAGTGACGACCAGTGGGTGGCTGTCGCCAGCATCTGCGCGGAGCGGAACCTCCTTCCGCTGGTCGATATTGCCTATCAGGGCTTCGGACGCGGCCTCGAGGAGGACGCGGCGGGCGTCCGCCTGATGCTTCGCTCGTGCGGCGAGGTCATCGTCGCCCAGAGCTGCGACAAGAATTTCAGCGTCTATCGCGATCGTGTCGGGTCGCTGTTCGTGAAGACCGGTTCCGAGGAAACGACGGCTCGCGCCATGGCGCACGTTTTTCAGCGGGCCCGCGAAATGTGGTCGATGCCACCTGACCATGGCGCGGCAACGGTACGGCTGGTTCTCGATACTCCGGAGCTTCGCAATCGCTGGCCGGGCGAGCTCGCCGCCATGCGCGATCGCATCAATTCCGTTCGCAAGCGGATCGCTTCGGCCGATCCGCGCCTCGCCTACATCGGTGATCAGTTCGGAATGTTCTCCATGCTCCCGCTGAGCAAGGAGAAGGTCCTGGCGCTTCGCGAGGAGCAGGCGATCTACATGGCCGACAGCGGGCGTTTCAACGTCGTGGGCCTCGGCGACGACCAGATCGATCGATTTACCGCCGCCGTGGTCGGGGCGCTGGACGCGTAACTCGCCATGGCTGATCGCGACCCGGGCAAGGTTTCCGCAGACGTGAATTGGCGCGAGGTCGCGAAGCTGGTCCTGACCAGCCGTGAAATGGACCGCCTGGAAGAGCAGGAGCTCGTTCCAGCCAAGAAGGTGCTCTATCAATTTTCGGCCCGCGGCCATGACATGGCCCAGGTGCTCCTTGGACTTCAGCTGCGGAATGGCGATGCGGCGTGCGGTTACTACCGGTCGCGTCCGCTGCTGCTGGCCCTCGGTGTGCCGCTGGCCGATGCTCTCGGCTCGGGAATGGGCCTTGCGGGAGGCTATTCCGACGGCCGCGATATCGGCGTTGTCTTCAACTACCCCAACCCGGGCGGAGCGCATGCGCTACCGATGTGCGGCGGCGTAGGGGCGCAGTACACTCCGGCGGCCGGTTGGGCTCAGGCGATCGACTACAAGACGAAGGTCCTGAACGAAGGACCGGACGATGCCATTGCGGTGGTGCTCGGCGGTGACGCGAGCTGTGCGACTGGGGGATTTTGGTCCGCGCTAACAATTGCGACGACGCAACGATTGCCGCTACTCATTTACATTGAGGACAACGGCTACGGGATCTCCGTCCCTTCGGACTATCAAACCCCTGGCAAGGACATCGCCGCCAATCTCGCCAGCTTTGCGGGCCTTACCATCTTCAACGGCGACGGCACCGACCCGGATGTAGCGGCAAGGCTAGTCAAGGATGCCGTTCGCCACGTCCGGATCAATCGGGCGCCGGCGATGCTCCGGCTCACGGTGCCCCGGCTCGAAGGCCACAGCTTCCAGGATACGCAAAGCTACAAGTCCGAGGCCGAAGTCGAAGCCGAGTGGGCCCGCGATCCGCTGCCGAAGTTGAAGTTGCATTGCGCGGACTTCCAGGTCGGCGACGACGTTTGGAACCGGCTCGAAAGCGAAGTTGCCTGGGAAGTCGGAGCCGCCCGCGCCGAGGCCGAGGCGCGCGGTATTTCGTCGCCCGAAGTCGTCACCGACCACGTCTTTTTCGACGGTGAGATGCAGACGATCGGTGGCATCTGGAACGCGGGGTACGAAGCACCGTCCTCGACCGATGTCGCAGCGCCTGAAGGCCAGCGCATCAACATGGTCACGGCAATCCGCCGAGTCCTCGACCAGGAGCTGACCAGCAATCCCCGCGTCTGCGTGTTCGGCGAGGACGTCGGCCCGAAAGGCGGCGTGCACGCGGTTACGCTCGGCTTACAGGAGAAGTTTGGCCGCGACCGAGTCTTCGACACATCGCTCAACGAGGAAGGCATCGTCGGCCGGGCGGTCGGCATGGCGCTCGCGGGGCTGATGCCGGTTCCGGAAATCCAATTTCGCAAATATGCCGAGCCTGCGACTGAGCAGATCAACGACTGCGGCACGATGCGCTGGCGTACGCACAACCGCTTCGCCGCACCGATGGTGCTTCGCGTGCCCGGCGGCTTCTTCAAGTGCGGCGACCCGTGGCACAGCCAGACCAATGAAGTGCAATTCGTCCACAATCCGGGCTGGAAGGTCGCCGTGCCGTCGAACGCCGAGGACGCGGTCGGTCTGCTTCGGGGCTCGCTTCGCGGCAATGACCCGGTGCTGTTCTTCGAACATCGAGCGATGCTCGACGACAGCTGGGCCCGGCGACCGTGGCCGGGTGACGACTACGTCCTACCATTCGGCCGAGCGAAAAAGACGCGCGAAGGCGACAGGATCACCATCGTAACCTGGGGCGCGATGGTCCCGCGTTGCGAAGCGGCGGCCGAGGGTTTCTCGGCCGACGTGATCGATCTGCGCACCCTTATGCCCTGGGATCAAGGGATGATCCTTGAGAGCGTGCGCCGCACTCGCCGCTGCCTGATCGTGCACGAGGACCTTCGCACGGGCGGCTTCGGTGCCGAAATCGCCGCGGTGGTCGCCGACGAGGCGTTCCTCGACCTCGACGCGCCGGTAGCGCGCGTCACCATGCCCGACATTCCGAGCCCGCATCACCCGCGACTGCTGGAATGGGCTGTGCCGTCGGTCGAGCGCATCCGCTCCGAGATCGACCGACTGGTGGGGTTCTGACTTGATCGAGATCCGCGTTCCCGACGAGCAGGAGGGTACCAAGGCGGTCGTCCGCGCCTGGCTCAAGCAGATCGGCGATGCGGTTGCCGAGAACGACCCTTTGGTTGAGCTCGAGACCGACAAGGTCACACAGGAGGTGCCTGCGCCAGCTGCAGGCATCCTGACCGAGATCCTTCTCGACACCGACGCCGAGGCTATCCCGGGAGCGCTGCTCGGGCGCATTTCCACGGACGGCATTCCGGCGGCAAGAGCAACCGCTGACGCGCCAGTGTCGGCGCCAGCGCCGACGGCAACGGCTCCGCAGCCGATCGGCGAGATCGAGACGCGGCTCTCGCCATCGGTGCGCCGCGCTTGCCTCCAGCACGGGATCGATCCGGCCCGAATTAGCGGAACCGGTCGCAATGGGCGCATCACCCGCGAGGATGTCGACCGTGCAGTCTCCGTTGCGACGGTCGTCAGTGTCGGCGAGCCGGCGACGGCGCAGCCACGCCAATTCTCCGCTCAGGATATTCCTCACGACCGCATGCGCCTGACCATTGCCGAGAACATGGTCCGGGCAGTCAGCGAGGCGCCGCACGTTACCGCCGTCTTCGAAGCCGACTTCTCCGCCATTGCCGCACACAAGGCTGCAATGGCCGCGAGGGGCGTGAAGCTCAGTTACACCGCCTACATCGTGAAGGCGGCAGCGGAGGCCATGGCCGTGGCTCCGGCGATCAACGGACGGTGGGAGAAGGACCGCATCGCGATCTCGCCGACGATCGATATCGGCGTCGGCACGGCGCTTGGTGAGAAGGGCCTCGTCGTTCCCGTCGTTAGGGACAGCGGCAGCCTGTCGCTCGAGCAGATCGGCTCCAAGCTCGACGATCTCACGCGCCGCGCCCGCGAAGGGAAGCTCGATCGAGCGGATGTCTCGGGCGGAAGCTTCACCATTTCCAACCATGGCGTATCCGGCTCGCTGCTCGCCGCGCCAATCATCCTGCACCAGGGGCAGGCCGCGATCCTCGGGGTTGGCAAGCTCGAAAAGCGCGTCATCGTCCGCGAGGTCGGTGGGCAGGATGCCATCCTCGTGCGGCCAATGGCCTACGTCACCCTCACCATCGATCATCGCGTCGTCGACGGGCATCAAACCAACGCCTGGCTTACCCGCTTCGTCCAGATCCTCGAGAGCTGGCCGGCCTGCTGATGGCAGGGAAGGCGGGCGAGGCCGGCGATCGCCAGTTCGTACGCCGGGTCCTGATCGTCCTTGGACTGACCGCGCTTTTCATTCTGGGATGGCAGCTGAGAACCTTACTGCTGATGTTCTTCGGAGCACTGGTGGTCGCGACCGTCTTCCGGGCGTTCGCTGATCGGCTTGAGAGGCTCATCGGCTGCAGGCCCGGCCTGGCCGTAGGCCTGTCGATCACGCTGATCCTTGCGATCGCTATTGGCCTGATCGCCCTCTTCGGTTCGCACATCGTGCAGCAGGTCCAGACGCTTCGCGTGACGCTTCCGATCGCTTGGCATGCTTTTGAAGCGCGAATGGGCGACCTCGGCCTGGGTGAGCAGATCAAACATCTGGCCGAGAGCGTCCGGGCGCCGGGAGGAAGCAGCTTCTCGGCATTCGCGGGAACGATCCTGTCAATCGGAAGCGGAATCGCGGATGTAATCGTCGTGATCGTCGCGGGGGTCTTTCTCGCGACCCAGCCCCGTTTCTATTTGACCGGTGCGGTGAAACTGATTCCGCCCGGGAAGCGCGCTCTGGCGTTGGAAGCAATCACCGAATCCGAAGGTGCGCTGCGCCTCTGGCTGCGCGGCCAGCTGATCGCCATGGTCGTCGTCGGCTTGCTGACGGGCTTCGGGCTCTGGGCGCTCGGGATGCCGTCGGCTTTGACTCTCGGTCTGCTTGCGGGGGTTCTTGAATTCATTCCGTTCGCGGGTCCCATCCTGTCCATGATCCCCGCGATCCTGCTTGCTCTGGCGGTCAGCCCGGACCTCGCTCTGTGGGTGCTTCTGCTCTACTTCGCCGTGCAGCAGTTCGAAGGTTACATCCTGACGCCGCTCGTGCAGCAATATGCGGTTGATCTCCCGGGAGTTGTATTGCTGTTCGCACTGATCGCGTTCGCCGCCTTGTTCGGCACGCTCGGAGTGATTCTGGCTGCTCCGCTGACGGTCGTCACCTACGTGCTGATTAAGCGCCTGTACGTGATCGAGACCCTGCACACGCCAACGCCGATCCCGGGCGAGGGGAAAGCCTAGATTTCGAGCAGGGCGAAGGGACGCTTGAACTGCTCTCGAACGACGAATTGCGCGACGTTGTACACTGGAATTCCGCGCATCGTGCGCCCTTCATATTTGCCGTGATGGGCGTGGCCATGGACGACCGCCTTGACGTGATCGAACCGGTCGATCGCATCCGCCAGCCGGGCAGACCCCAGGTACTGGAAGATTTCGATCGGCTCGCCTTCGAGCGTCTCGACGATTGGCGAATAATGCAGCACCGCCACGCTTCGATCGGTGCGCAGGGTGCGCAGCCCGTTCTCGAGCTTGCGTGCTTCGTTAAGCGCTTCGTCGACAAAGGCCTTGGCGATGGGCTCGCCGAAAGGTGCGAGCTCACCGCGACCATAGCCGCCCATGAACCCCTTCACGCCGGCGAAGCCGACTCCCTTGATCTCGACCGCCTGTTCGTCGAGCACCGTCATTCCCGCTTCCTGAAGGATGCTGGTGACGACTTCCGGCTGTCCGCATTCATAATCGTGGTTGCCGAGCACCCCGAGGACGGGGATGGCGGAGGTTCGTATGTCCTCAGCGAGAATCTCCGCTTCGGTGGTCTTGCCGAAGTTGGTGAGGTCCCCGCAAAGCACCAGTACATCCGCGACCCGCGAGATTTCGGCGAACATCTCGCGATAGGGCGCAACGCTTTGTTCGGTGACATGAAGGTCGCCGATCGCGGCGAGAGTGATCTTATCCGTGGGTTTCATAATTCTCTTCGAGATTGCCCACCGCCTCGGAAAAGCCCCACTCGGCGACGTCGATCTGATAATCGCGCGGACTGAAGATGCGGCCGCGGCAGACCCTTTTACCGGCCGAGGGCATTTCGAGCTGGGCCGCAAGCCGCTCCAGAAGCTCGTCCATGACCCAGCGCGGAATGAGGTGCCGCTCGCTTGGGTAGATGAAACGGAAATTGAGAACGGCCGTCAGAAGCACCTCCCAGTGCAGTTCCATGCTCGAAATCAGCTGGCCCCAATTGATGTCGTCGGAGCGCTTCAGGAACATGTGGGTGACGTCTGCGCCGTCGTAGCGATAGCGGTCCTGCACGTAGATTTTTGACCAGACGAACTGAGTCGGCGGCACCAGATGAACCTTCGTTTCGAAAAGGAGCGCTTCGGGAGCGTCCTGGAACCATTCGTCGGTCACGTGGGTCGCGGAAGTCGGCATGTTCGTGATGATGTCGACGAACTGTTCGCCGCGAGTGACTCGGGCGAGCCAGCGATCATCGACGATCTGCACGTCGAAACTGCGCTCCTTGAAGAAGCTCAGCATGCGAAGGGCGTCGCCGGCCTTGGCGAAGACATCGACATCCTTGGTCGGCCGGATGATGCCCGTGTAGCAGGAGAGGGCATAGGTCCCCGAAAGCAGGAACGGGATGCCCGACTGCGCCATCAGGCGGATGACTTCCGCGTAGAATCCTTCGTTGGAGCCTGGGGCCTCGAAATCTTCCGGCGGTGTAAGGGGCTGGTGCATCATCCGCCGTCAAACGGGACGGCGGATGCTGCGGTTCCCTTCGAAGCGTCGCGGGAGCCTAGTTCATCATGCAGGCCGGGCGACCGCCGTCACCTCCCAGCGACTGCGTGATGCAGGTCTGAAGCCGTTCCTGATATTCTCGATACTGGCGCTGGCCGTCCTTGGCCGCGTACTCGGACTCGCGCTCACGTGCGGCCCATTGCGTTTCCGTCAGGCAGACGTTTCGGCGCAAGTGCGTCCCCGCCGAATCGAGCCGCTTGCAGACAACGCTCTTGGACTTGTCGCGAGTGCCCGTGACGACGACTTCCTCGTCGAGCGATTCGGAGAGCGCCAGCCGGTAGGCGCCTTCGGCCAACGCACTGCGCAACTCGGTCCGTGTCAGGTTGAAGGTCTCGCCTTTGGCGACGCACGGCGCGAACTTCGGGACCATTCCGACGATCGCCGCCTTTTCTTCCGCGCTCCCCGCGGTGGTCCCCAGGACCGCCGAGGACGTCTTGGGATCGGACGCCGCTACACAGGTGCCGAAGGCGACATTGTCGATGCGCTTCTTGGCATTGTCGTCGAGCGCCGCGAGCTCGTTCATGTCGACGGTGAACACCTCGATCAGATCGCGCTTCGGCTGAGATCCGATCGAACCGAAATCGGATTTGAACAATTGCTCGGCGATCGCTCCGCGAAGTAGGCCGGCGTTGCTCGTCGGTGCATTGCAGGAGCGGCGGCCATATTCGGCGATTACCTCCGATTCCTCGGGCGAGCCGGGTTGGGTGGCGAGGAGCTCCGCGCCCTCATAATTCTTCGCTGCGCAAATTCCGAATTGCTCGAGCGCGCCCGGAGCGGGCTGGGTTGACGATGAGGCACTGGCGGGAAGGAACAATGCGGCGGCTGCGGTGGCAAGCAACACTGGGCTCTTCATACGACTCCCTTTCTCACCGAACTAAGATCGCGTGGTCGAACAACGCAAAATCAAATGCTTGGCCTTGTTGTCATAGCTGATGCTGCTGCAACGGGAGAGGTCGTCGCTGCCGACCATCATCCAGAAATGCGCAGCGCCGTAGCTGCGCTTGTTCTTTCCGGTGATGACGATCCCGTCCTCGTCTTCCTCCTGGGGAGTTTCCTTGTCCGGAAGGAGATATGAGCCGCGGTCGTCCTGCATTCGGACCGCGAAGGTGTTCACCGGGAAGCCCTTCACGGACAGCGTTTCCCCAAGCACCATCTTGCGGACTGGACGAGGAACTCCGAACCGCACTTCGTGAACGAAGGGTCCGCCGTCCCAAATGCCGCTTCGGCGCTTGGCGATAACCGAGGCCGCTGCACCGGTCGTCGTCGTCAGTCTGTCTTCGAGCGTGAAGCGCGTGAGGATCAACTGCCCGCCATAGTCGAACTCGTAATAGAGGCCGCGCTGGCGATCGAACCGCATCGGAAGCTGAATGACCTGTTCGGCGCCGGTGGCTTCGCGCAGCTGCAATGTGATCTGATTTCCCGGCAGATTTGCGGGATTGATGATGCCGTCGGCGTCAAGGATCGCCTCGCCCTTGACCCACATGACGGGCTTCGCCGCCGTTACCCCGCCGATCGTCAGTTTCTCGTTGCGAGTGCTCGCCTTCAGCCGCGTCGGGCCGACCGCAAGCGTTGCGGCCTTGGTGCTGACCAGGTGGAGGTCCCTCGCGATCTTGTCGTTGAGAAGAACATAGAATGGCGCCCCCGGATCGACCCTCAACCGCAGCGGCCGGCCTCTCGCCTGTGCCTCGACGATGTAGTTCGACTGAGAATTGAGCGAAAATTGCGTGATTGGCCTGGGCGAAGAGTCCGAGGTCGTCGCGCATCCGGCGAGCAGGACAGCCCCGCCAGCGGCAAAAAAGCCGAGCATTGCCTGCTGCTTGTTTGCCCGGGCCAGCACGAACTCCCCCACGACTTCCGGATCCTGTTCATGGGGACCGGATTAGCCCGACGAGTCAAGGGCTAAGCGTGGTTCACTGTTTCGGATTGAGGGAGTGGCGCACCCGACCAGCCACTGCGATGCAGATGCGTCTTGGCGACAGGTCAAAAATCCGAGCCGGTCCCGACCTTCGCTCGCGCTTCGCGGTAACGATGACAACTAATGGTCAAATGGATTTCGCGGCCCGCCCGAATAACACAGATCACCTTCGCAGCCGGCCTCCACATCAGAGTTGTGGATTCCCATGACAACGGCGCCGCCGGTGTCGCTGTCACCGATCTGGGCATTCACCTTTCCCTCGCCACCAATGACGACATTGGAGTCATCATAGGTGACGATGTCCCGGTCCCCCCGTGAACGAATTGATACGTCATCATAACCATCCGCGCCGACGACAAGACTATCCTTGCCAGACGCCAAAGAAGCACCCTCGTCCGTGACGGTCCCCCACGTGTCGCCTAGGTATCGACCGTACCCCAGGCCGGGGCCATCTTCGTCCTCGTCGCCTGACTCGGCGGGCGGTTGAATCAAAAACGTACGGGCCGACTTCCAGAAGCGCTTCAGATCCTCAATCACCTCCTGGCCCACCTGCGCCGAGCCTTCCTCGGCCTCCTCGCTATCGCCATCGCCACCGCCCTCGCTGTCGCCGGAATTGCCTGCCCTGACCCGAGATCCGACAATGTCCACGGCATTCAGACCGCTTGAATCGGTGTCACCGGTGTTTGCGTTGATCGGACCGCTGTGTGAAATGAAGACGTTCGAGTCATCGTACGTGACCGTCTGGTCATTGCCGATGACGCTTACCGAATGGTCCTCAAATCCGCTGATCGCGGTGCTTCGGCCAGTCCTTTTGCCTGTCAGGACCTTAAGGAAATCATTGCCGTGATCCGCGCCGGACGTTGAGGTCGATCCGTGATTCGATGGCAAGGCGTCGGGAGCAAGGTACGCCTCGCGTATAAGCGATCGACCAGATGTCAGCGGAACGACACCACCACGGGAATCCCCATGATCCGCGTTTGCCGAAGGGAGCCAGTTCGATCCGGAGTGGAAGTGCGCCTCGTCGGTCTCATCCGCAGGCATCGAGACAGCCGCTGCCATCACGATGTCGGGCGCCACAGAGCCGGTCGCGACCGCGAACAACAGCCAATATGTTCCAACATATTGTCTAATCACTAGGTTTCCTCGCTTGTGATGGAGGAGCCCTTTTGTTTCTTTATATACGACGGTTGCCGCGTCGTGACTAAACACAGGTTAATTCATCAGCATCCGAACGCCGCTACGTAGCCAGCGAGGCCGGCCTTCGCTCCCACATCCAACTTAGGCGGGCCTCCCCGAAGCGGTCCGGTTGAAGCCTCTCACCGGGCCGCTTCCTCATGGTTGAACCAACTGGCGCTGCTTTTGACTGGTCCCACGAACGTGACCAGCCGCAAACGCTCCTGGTCGGCCGATGCACAAGACCGCCTCAAGATCCTTCGAGATCGGCAATGGAATGCCGCCGGCCGTGACCTGTTCAATGCGCTGGGTTTGCACTCGGCTCGATCGAACATCGGCATACGGTTCTCGGTACGCTTTTCGTAGGGCCGCTGGCGAGCCCCCGCTAAGTCATTGAGTTTATGGCGCGCCTGGTATGAATATTATGGGCACTCAGATCATTGGGAAATCTCGGTGCGGCTGAGCCGAGCCCCGTGCGTCGCAAGCTCGCCGAACATCGGCAGATCGGCGGGTTTCGAGAACCCCGCTCCAACGACGAACAGGACGCCGCCCGCCCTGTGCTCGCGCAGCAGGGCCCTCGGCACGTCGGGACCATGGTCGATAAAGCGCATGGGCCTTGAACTAGCCGACCGGAGCGCCTGCGTGAATCATCGCCTCGCCGGCGGCAGTGCCGCCGCCGCTGCGGAATGGAGGTGCTGGAGATCGGCGACGGCGGCGCGGACGCTCTCGGCGCTCGGGCGCGGCCTGCTCGGGATACGGATCGTGCGGTAGCCGGCGGCAAGCGTCATCGCATCGCGCTTGCGGTCCCGCGCCGAATCGTGGGTGCGGTCGTCGAGCTCGACGATGGCGATCACTTCGGCATTGTCGTCGCGCGTCACGACCGCGAAGTCGACAATCTTCTGCGCGAAGCGGTTGCGCGTCCCCTGCGCCCTGCGCCGGTCGGTCTCGCCCGCCTTGATGAGCGCGCCGATCGCTATCTGCGCCATGATCCGGTGGCGCGGCAAGGCCGCCTCGAGCAAGGCGAGGACCCGCGCCTCATTGTCGGTGAGGAAAAGGCGGCGGACGTAGAGCGGCTTGGGTCCGAAGCCCTTGAGCAACAGCGCGACGAGGACGAGCGCGCCGAGGAGGAGAAGCGGCCAGGTGACGAGGTCGGTCAAACGCATGCCGGTTCCTTTCGCGGCAAAGAGCTGGTGTCAGGTGCCGAGGTCGGCGGCATTGACCTCGGGATCGGCCTGCCGGAAGCAGGTCGCGAAGCGCGCCTGGTCGGCGGGGCCGAGGCCGGCGTCTGCGAACTGCTGCTCCCAGCCGGCATGGACCTTGGTCGCGAGCGCCTTGGCGATGGCGCGCGCGTCCTCCTCGCCGAGGTCAAACTGCGCGGCGGACGCAAGCGCGTTGCCGATGGTCGCGAGCCGGCCCTTTGGGCCGACGCCGAGCACGAGCCGGCGCTCGAGCCCGACCTGGGGCTTGGGCACGACGTCGTAGAGCGGCGAAAGGCGCCAGCCCTTGCCGTCCCACAGGAATCCGTGGTTGCGCAGGTGGTCGTCGTCGTTGGTGACGAGGATGTTGAACAGCATCCGGCGGTAGAGTTCCTTGAGGTCCGCCTTGACCTCGGTGCCGTGGACGCGAAGTGCTGCCGCGAGGTCCATGTAGCTATATTGGCTGACCTCGCTGTCGTGGGCGCCCAGCAGGGTCAGGCCCGAGGCGAACGGCACTCGCTCGATCGCATTGGCCTCCTTGCGCGGCGTGCGGTCGAAGCGCTGGATCAGATAGATGTCGCGGCCGAGCAGGCGCTCGAACCCGAGCTCGGGGACGTCGAGCCCCGAGGCGCTGGCGAGGCGCATGGTCGCAAGTTCGACCCGGCATTCCGGAATGCTGTCGTTCCTTGCCGGGAACTTCGCGATCCACGGCCGCCCGGCGATGTCGGTCGCCGCCTTGGGACGCGCGCCGCCGAGCGAGGAGCCGGCGGTCAGCAGCATGCGCAAGTTCTCGTCGAGCTGGTCGACCTCCTGCGCGCGCTCGGCGGCCTCGGCGAGCTTCGCCAAAGCGAAATGCTCGCCGGGCTCGTCGCCGTCGCCCCACGGCGTGATCCGCGCAGGCTTCTGGGGCGTGGGTCCGAAGGCCAGGGCCCCGACGCGATGGTCGCCCGAGGCAAGCAGCAGGTCGGCCTCAGTCGGCGTCCGGTCGCCCATCGCCTTGTACATGAGATACTGGCCCCAGCCGTCGGGCGCGGCGTCGCGAATGCCATTGAAAACGGCGAAGCCCTCTTCGGTCCGGAAAGTCATGGACGAGCCGGGCTCGGGAAGGGGGAGCTGGACGGGGTCGACGGCGAGGCGGTCGGGCCGCTCGAGATAGCGATTGCCGTAGGCGAAAGTCGCAAAGCCCGCGCGGCCATCCTCGACCATTCGGAGCAGGCCCGCGGGAACGAAAACGCCGGAGCGCTCGATGAACACATAGGTGCGGATCTCGGCCATGGCCTAGAAGTCGAGGTCCACGGGCTCGGTCCTCGGGCGGACGCGCGCGGGAAGGCGCGCGATCTCCTCGGCAGTGCCCGTCGCATCGCTCTCGGGCGCGACGAGCTCGGCAAGGCGCTGCGTCATGCCGAGCACGAACAGAGCGCTCGCGAGCGTCGCCAGCCCGACGGTCGGGTCGCCGGCCTCGAGGCGCTGCAGGGTCTGCAGGGACACCAGCATGCGTTCGGCCATCAGCCGCTGCGAAATGCGGCGGCGCTTGCGCGCGGTGGCGATATCCTTGCCGAGGTGCACGATCGCGCGCCGGCTCTGCGGCGGAAGGCCAGTGGCGGCTCGTGAGGCGCGTGACATGTAATATACATGACATATCAGTCGTAACACGTCAATAAGAAGGATATGTCATGTCAAGTGCGCTGCCAGTCCGGCCTCGATGGAGGCACGCACCGGCAGACCTCGGGACGCGACCATGTCGCGTTCTCCTTCTCGGCTCCCGAGTTCGGCCCGCGCCGGCTCTCGCCAATGACCATTTTCCGCCCATTCCGGCATTACGCGACGAACTGCTCACGTCCGCGGTACCCAGCATCGAACGGACTGGCCAGCTCCAGAGAACGGCGGAAAAACTGCGGTTTTTGTGAAATGGCGCACCCGACAGGATTCGAACCTGTGGCCTTTGCCTTCGGAGGGAGTTTACCTCCAACGAAATCACGCCTGTTTCTTCAACAGCTTAAGGCCGGTCTTCGCTTCGGCTTGTACGAGCCCTGTACGAAAAGCGGCCAAAACCTTGGCCTCCGCATCCTCCGCGTGGGTGTACGTTCGCTTCATCAAACCGGTGTCCCGCCACCCTCCGAATTGGCCACCGGCCTTCTCGTCGACCGGCTGGCGGACGTTGAATTCCTGTCCGAACCCGTGACGGCCGGCAGCATGCGGCGAGCGGTAATCGATGCCTGCGGAAGTGCACGCCGATCGCCACGCCTTCAGCGGTCCGCATGACGATGCGTAGCCGAAGACGCGGAGGTTTCTCTTGTCGGTCCGGTCCCAGCCTCGAGGCGTCTTCGCCTTCAGGTTGGCGAGCTCGACGACGAGTTCGACCGGGACGGTGATCCAGCGGTCCTCGTGGCCCTTGGCGCCCGGGATGCAGATCCGGTTGTTCTGAAGGTCAAGGTGCTCCTTGGGATGCATCCTGACTGCCTGGCCGACGCGGGCGCCGGTCACGTACATGATGAGCGCCAGAGCGGCCGGCCGAGCAGCTGCGTGCTCCCGGAACGTCAGCAGCCATTCCCAGTCGCCTGGGCGCCGCTCGATGCGGCTTGCCTTCTTCCGCTTCTTGTCCTGGTCGATCCGCTCGTCTTCGCTGTAGCCCTTGATCTTGATCGGAGGGCAGAGCGAGCCCTTCACGTCATGGCCGTGGTTGATGACTGCGCGGGCAGGCGTGATGACCCATCGCCGCCAGTAGTCGGTACAATTATTCGGGTAGAGCTTCGGCCCGAGATCGCGGACCATCGCTGGCGTGATGTCCTTGACCAGGAGATCGCCAAGTTCGGCGAGTAGCGGAATCAGGGCCTTCGCCATTTGTGGCGTCGGGTCAGCGTAGAGCAGTAGCGCGTCGTTGAACTTCAGCTGCCGCGCTTCTTCCCCAATGAGATAGAGACGACGTTCCCGATCTTCCCTTTCCGTGATCCAGTCTTTCGCGCCGCTTTCTGAAGATGCTCCAGTGCTCTCGCGGATGTAGCTGGAAATTGGCCGGCCGTTGTAGTCGACCCGCCCTTTGACCCACCAGGTCGAGCCTCTGAGGTACGATTCGAGGGACATGTCGAGCTCTCCAAGATTCGATCGATCTGCTCGGGCGTGATGATCATCGCTTTTCCGAGCACATGGCAAGCGCCGAGCTCACGTGCCTTCGATCGAAGCGTCCGCTCCGATATGGCGATACCCCTGCCGGCGAAGACTTCGCACCACTCGGCCGGCGTCTTTCCGTTCTCGAGGATGATGCTGTGCGCGTTCAATCGGCCGGCTCCGGTGCCGGCAGCATTGGCAGCAGCGATGGCATCGAGCCGATCCGGTAGGCTTCGGCAACCTGCGGCTTCATCCACTCGCCGACAGTGTTTCCGTCGGGCAGCATAATGTTGGCCAGGAATTCGTCCTCGAATTCGCTGATACCGCTCTCGACGGCCTCGAGCTTGGCCTTGATCACCAGGGCGAGAGCACGCCATCGCTGCCGGATCGCCTGCTCGTATTCCTTCTGGATCGCATCCGCCGACGTCCGCGGCGTCCAGTAGCCGGCACGCTTGAAGTGGGTGAACGGCTTCTCGTCCTTTGCTGGCAGCGGGAGAATGAAGCGAATGCGCCGCTCATGGGCACGGAAGGCGACCACTGCCGCGTTACCCTGCCATCCGTACATGAACTGGTCAGCGCCGTAACGCTCGAGGATGCGCTCGATCTCCTGGCGGCTTTGCTGCGAGCTCACGGACGTGTTTTGCGCGTACCGAGTCATCGTCTTGCGTCCCTCCGCTCACAAATCACCATGATCTCTCGCTTCATCAGGTGCACGTCTGTTTCGGTGCTCACAGCAGCAACCCTCCAACCGCGACGGCAATTAGGATGACGCCGATCGGTATGGCGTAGGCGGGAATGCTGGTCTGAACCGGCGAGTTTAGATTGAGCCAGAAGAACGCGCCTCCGATCACCAGGCGCACGACACCAATGATGAGGATGGCTGTCACAGGACACCGCCCAGGCCGGCAATGCCGACGAGAATCCCGACCACGAGCAGCAGGAAGCCCGCGTTCCCATCCTGCGAGCCGATGCTCACCTTTCCACGAGAGCAGAGCAGCATCCCGCTGATGGAGAGTTCGATCCGGATGGCGGTAAGCAAGACTCCGCCGACAATGGCCGCCCATGAGAGGAAGAGGATCATTTCTTCGCCTTCCCGATCTTCGCGAGAATGCGCTTCAGGCGCTTGGTGAATGTCCCGTCCCGGTTGATGTAGACTGGCGGTTTCATTCCGCTTGCTCCTGAATGGGAAGGGCATCGGGGGCTGCGTCCGCGTTGTCGGGAATGCCGAACACGCCGCCGAAGAAGATTTCGGTGATGCTCAGCGGATAGCTCCTGCGGCCCATGTTGATGAGCGCGTACCCAACGCCGAACGCGAGGCCGATGAGAGCATCAGTCATGCTGCAGATATTCCGGCCGGAACGATGCGACGCGGCAGATCTCCGCCCAGTCAGGGAAGCTGATCGCCCGGCCGTCGCGCTCGATCAGTCCGGAGCGCTCGAGCTCGGCCAGGACGCGGTTCACGTTCACGCTCGTCTGGCTCGTGATATCGGCGATGTCGTGTTGCGTGAGCTGGCAGTCCATCCACTCTGGCGCGGATCCGGCGCGGACCGCGATCTCACAGAGCAGGTGAGCCACGCGCGCTTGGCAATCGAACCCGGCGATCGCCAGCCATTCGCGAGCGATCGATGCATCGAGCCTGGCGCGATCGAGCAGCAGCTCCTGGACGAACGGCTGCTTGCCGAAGTCGCTGATCACGGAGACATCGCTCGGCCGGAGCGGCACGATTCCGAAGTTGCCGGCGTCGGGCTGGATCAGTTCACCGGCGAAGTAGAGTGCGACGATCGACCGACGGCTCGTTGAATTGGAGTATCGGAAGAGCGCCACGACGCCATTCTCGACGTAGAAGCCCTCGTTGTCCCACTGACCTGGATCGCGCAGCGGGCGCCGCGGCTGAACTTCCACGACGCGGTGGAGAATGTTGGTCATGAGGCCAGCTGCCTTGAGGCTCTCGTGCTTCATCTGCTCTTCCTCCTTATCGGCGCCGGCCGAACCAAGTGGGCAAGGCTCTTGCGAGGTCGCCAGCGATGTGGACGGCGGACCAATCCCGTTCTTCGATCCGTTTGCGTTGCTCGGTGTAGATATCGACCGGTGTGCTCTCTGCGCTCGGTACGGCGCGTAGACGTGGTGCCATTATGCCGCCTCCAGGTGACGCCAGCGAGGATGACCGATCGAGCGGCACTCGCTGGCGTTCAGGGTGAAAAGCTTTCCATTTTCGAGCCGGTAACAGCAGCCGTCGCGTTCAAGCACGCTGGCATAGACGACCGGCGAATCCTTGTTGGCCAGGAGGAAGCTGACGGCCCTGGCGGAATAGTTCATCCTGTTGCCCTCGTGGTTGTCGGACGGCGCTCGAGCTCCGAGCACCTGGCGTAATCGTCGACGATGGCGCTCATGGTCTCGATCTCGCGATCGGCTTCCTCTTGAGTGACCTTCCTCTGCTCGACCCAGCGCGGGTACAGCCGGCGCCGGAAAGCGAGCTCTCGCCGTACGCAGGCCTCCTTGTCGGCATAGGTGATCGGCCGCTCGCCGAAGAGATCAGCCATGGCCCTTGCCCAGGATCCCGACGATCTTCCCGTTCACGATCGTCGCGTAGTGGTTGTCGCTCTGCAGGAGCTTGTACGTGGTGCCGCCCAGCGTGACGTCCATGTTGCCGACGAGCTGGATCAGGCATTCACGATCCTTGAGCAGCGGAAAGCGCTCGCCGTCTTCGTAGCGATGCTAGTCATAGGACTGGCGGCCGGCGATTCCGACCATCTGGTCATGGTCGGCCGTTGCGGCGCCCTTCTTGTCGACGGGCGATCCGACCGGGACGACGCCGCGCGCGATCACCGGAGCACTCCCCAGGAGACGAGCAGCACGGCCTCGTAGATACAGCCGGCGATGAACCCAAGGCCGAAGACGAGGTAGAAAAAGCCGAGCTTCTTCACGGCTCTTAGAGCGCGGGCGATCATTGTTGGCCTCGCGCTGCGGCTTCTCGGGCGCATGCTGGGCAGTCGGTCGAGCCGTCCTCCTGGCTGCGGTAATACTGATGCGGACAGTACCGCTGGTCCCACGGTCGTTGGGCGAAGGGGACCGATAGATCCGGCTGCGGCAAATGGGGGAGCGGCGTGCTCATGCCGAGCGCCTCGCGAAGAAGGACGCGACATAGCAGGCGCTCGCGAACATCAGTTCCAGTTGAGCAAAGTCGCCCCAGCCGCCGCTAAGCCGTGTCGCCAGCGCGCAACCCGCCCAAATCGCGGCCACTAGCTTGAGTTGTGCGCGGTCGCTCATGCCGCCCTCGCAGGCTGCTGTTCGCGCCATGTCCGGTAATCTTCCCGGTTCATGAACACTTCGACGCCGTTGACCTTGGGATAGAAGCCCCAGTCCCGCGTCTTCGGTCCGGTGGCGAACAGCGTGATCGTTCCAGGATCAACCTTCACGATCGCATGGCGCATGTCCGGATTACGGCGAATGACGTCGCCAACCGCCCAGGATCTCGGACCATCGTCAGTCCGCTCGATGTAGCAGCCGCGCAGCACGAACGACGTGCTCGTCCACGGATGACAGTGCATGTCCTCGTCGTCATCGCGGACGAACCGGTGAATGTAGAGATTGCCGAGCAGGCCGCTGGCCGCACGTACCAGGTGCCAGCGCTCCATGTACGGTGCTCCGCGACGCTCGACGACCTCGTCGGCCGGCTTGGACGCGATCACGTGCTGGCAGATCTCGAGCAGGCGCGTGCGGTCTTCTTCACCGTAGCCGCCCATGAGTCCCATCATCAGATCGAGCTCGTTCATTGAACGTAGTCTCCCATTCCCATGAGGATCGCCTTCGTCTCCTTCGTCTTCTTCGCGAGCGTCGGGACGCTGATGACTTCGAGGACGCCTTCGGCAGCAGCGACGAGCTCGCCGGCCTTCACCGTCAGCTTGCGTTCGTCCTCCGGACTGAGATCCACAGGATTGGCCGCGCGCTTGTTCCAGTGCTTGATCGCGAGCTCGTGGTGCTCGCCGGCCGAGGCCCTCAACGCGGGCGGGCCCAGGGCGCCACAATCCATGCAGCGAACCACGGCGCCGTCACGCGTAGCGATCGACGTCGGGCTGTCGGATCCGCAGAACGGGCAATCGTCGGCCTGGACGCTCATGCTGCTTTCTCACTTTGACGGTTGAATCGCTCAGCCAGCGGGCAGTCGGTCCGAGTGCAGGTTCGCGATGTCGGGTGATCCGCTCGAGCACCGCACTGGCCGCAGAGCGCCGGCGACTTCGGAAGGCGCGTGACGCTCATGATGCTGGAGCTCCTTGCAGGTCCATTGCGCGCTTGGTGCCGGCGTCGACCGCTCGCGTATGGAGATCCGGCTTCTCGTCGCGGAGCTTGGCCAGCGACCGTCCGGAGCGCGCCTGGAGCGCCATGAGGTCTTCAATCTTCTCACAGGCTTCGACGTCACGGACGTATCCGTCCGTCCACTGCTCGGCCGTCTGACGCTGAGCAGATGGCGATTCACTCGTGCTAGCATCGGACTTCGGCGTCGGCGTCTCACCCTTCGCCCAACTGGCCAGGAACCGGCCGGATTCGCGAGTGATCGGTCCGTTCGAGAATGCAGGCTTGTGCTGCTCCTGGAGCTTCAATGGAATCGGCACTCCTGGATCGCCCGGAAGCAGCAGGAGCGACGTCGTGATTTCGTACGGGAAGCGCTTCTCGCAGATCGGATGCCAGCGCTCGTTGAGTGGACGATCGGCCGCAGCAATCACTTCCGTGACGAACTGAGGCTTGCCCTTCCACTGTTCCTGATTGCCGTCGCGATCGAGCTTTGGCTTTCGAAGGAGCTGCATTTTCTCTTCCGCCCGCAGGCAGACGATGATGTGCGGCCGAGCTCGGAGCATCTGGTTGACCAGGCCCTTATGGCTGCTCTTCGGCTTGATCCATTGCGACGGAGGCTTCTTTCCATCTGCCTCTTCCTGGTTCGCCCAATCGAGGATCCCGCCTTCGCCTTCGTACTCGTGCGAAAAGCTGTCGATCACGATCACTGCAGCACCAGCGGCCTCAGCGGCCCGGATAGCTTCGCCGTAACGCTCCGGCCGGAACGGTGGATCGAGCTCGGCATGCATAAAGTCGAACCGATCGGCATAATGCAGGCCGCGCCGGTTCTCGGTATCAATGAAAGCGACCGTTCCCTGCTCTACCTCGGCAATGCCGGAGGCGAGCTCGAGTGCCGAAAATGTCTTACCCGATCCGCTGGCGCCGGCGAGGCCGATGAGCAACGGAACGCCTTCGCGGCGAGCAGGGCGGAACGAGAATGTCATCTGAAGGCCTTGCTTCCAATGTGCCAGGAGCCGCAGTCGGTGCAGCGGTAGGGTTCGGCGACGCCGCGCCCATCTTTCGACTTCAAGCGGCGTCGCGCCGACCGAAGTCGAAGAATGCGCAGGGCGTCGGCCTTGGAAAGATAAGGCGTCTTCCCTGCGCATCTGGCGAGAGCGGCGTCGTTCATTGATCAGTCGGCCGCGCGCCGGAAGCCTTCAGGCGTGTATTCACGCTGACGTCGAACCTCGTAGATCCCGGGTTCGATCTTCACGCTTTCGTGCGTGTCGAAGTCGCGCAGATGTTTGAGCTCGGCGGGCTCGTCCTCGATCACGAGGAATGCGGCCGGCTTTCCGTCGAGAAGCGCGCGCAGCTCGTCCATGGCCTTAAACATCTTCACGCCAGGGCGTTCGAGCACGACGTGATCGTGACCCGTTTCGCTATGCGCCAGCGTGTGGCGGCCGTTGACCGCCTCGATCTCCTGGACGCCTTCAGGAAGAACAGCGATGCGAACCAGCATCATGTCGCCCTGGGCAGCCAAATTCTTGAACGTCTTCATTCCCACTCTCCTTGTTGATCAGGTTCGGACTTCGAGATTGCGGAGCACATCAGTGTCGATTCCGAAGGTCCAAGCATTGGCCTGGAGTGCGCTTCGCATGTCGGGAGGGACGGGCAGCGCGAACTGGCGACCGGTTCCGCAGGTGACGCGGAGGAACTGTTCCTCGCCGATCTCGGGGATAGTGACGCGGATCAGCTCGCCGACCTGGGGATCATCGTCCTTGTCGATCGTGACGCCGCCCAACTGCTGCAGAATGGTGTTCCAACCGAGGATCTCGCAGGCCGCACGGCGCTGTTCCATGTCTTCCCAGGTGAGCGCCTGCTGGGGCGTGATATCCCGGTCGGTGATCCACTCCTTCGGGACCTTGACGCCGTGCCAGGAATAGACTTCACAGCCATCGCCGAAGTCGATCGCCGGGCCGTCCTCACAATGCAGGCGGCGCTGGTCGTCCCATTTTGTCTGCGGCCGGCCGGCGACAACGATGCAACTCTCCATCGGCCACCACCAACCGCACGTCTCTGACAGCGTGAACCACCAACCGAGACGCTCACTGGCGATTGCCGGGTAACTGGCGCCGGCCATTTCCGCGCCGCGGTAATAGGCCCACCAGGACATTTCACAGTGCCCCAGGCGGCGATAGCCGGTGGCGCGCCAGAGCTGGCTGTCGAGCTGGCTGCGGAGCTGGCTGCGGAGCTGGCTGTAGAGCTGGCTGTCGAGCTGGCTGCCGAGCTGGCTGCCGAGCTGGCTGTAGAGCTGGCTGTAGAGCTGGCTGTCGAGCTGGCTGTCGAGCTGGCTGCCGAGCTGGCTGCCGAGCTGGCTGCGGAGCTGGCTGCCGAGCTGGCTGTAGAGCTGGCTGTCGAGCTGGCTGTCGAGCTGGCTGACGAGCTGGCTGAGGAGCTGGCTGTCG
>DASSFK010000413.1:0-3585 GCA_035694565.1 Sphingomicrobium sp. | reverse complement strand
AGCGTGGACATTTCCGGATGTCCTGCGTGTGGCGCTGGTGAGCCCTGCTGGATTCGAACCAGCGACCTACTGATTAAAAGTCAGTTGCTCTACCGACTGAGCTAAGGGCCCGACCAGCGCGGACCCGTTACCTGCGTGGCGCGCGGCGGGCAAGGCGATGGGCGAAATGATGTGCCGAGAGGTAGCCGTTGAGCCGCCAGTCAGGAGCGACCGTTGCTAGCGGCCCGACTACGAAGCTTCGCGAATGCGCAGACATATGGGGAATGGTTAGGCCGCGCTGGTGCCATTTGCCGCCGCTCCAGGCCACGATGTCGAGATCGAGCACGCGGGGCCCCCAGCGCCGACCGGGGCGCCGCCCGAACTCGCGTTCGATGGCCTTGAGGTGACGCAGCATCTCTGGCGGCTCGAGCCGGCTTTCGATGAGCGCGACGGCATTTGCGAAGTCGCGTCCCGCCCCTCCGGAGGCAGTGTTGAGAAGGATCGGCGACGCGTCGAACAATCCGAAGTCCTGATCGAGGCGGGCGATCGCGGTTTCGACCACACCCGTCGGCCCTCCGTAGCGGCCGTGTGGCCGGTTCGAGCCCACTGCGATGGCGTAGAGTTGCGTTGCGTCCGACACCGCGGGTCGCCTAGGCCACCACAATGCAGTTCGCCAGCCCCGCAGACCTGTCGCCGATCCCTCGGGCCGAGGCTCCACGCGACTGCCCGCTCTGCCCGCGGCTGGTGATCTTCCGCCACGAGTGCCGCGACGAGCATCCCGATTGGTGGAACGCTCCCGTGCCTGCGTTCGGCGACCCGGACTCATGGCTCGCGATCGTCGGGCTCGCTCCGGGCAAGCATGGCGCGAACCGCACCGGGCGTCCCTTCACGGGAGATTTTGCGGGTGAGCTGCTTTACGGGACGCTACTGAAATTCGGACTGGCCGACGGACAGTATCAGGCGAATCCGGGCGACGGTCTGAAGCTTAAGGGCGCGGTGATCCTGAACGCCGTCAAATGCCTTCCGCCAGCCAACCGGCCGGAGCCGATCGAGATCAGGACGTGCCGGAATTACTTCGAAGCCGCGCTCGTCGCCCTGCCCAAGGTGCGGGTGCTTGTTGCGCTGGGGCAGATCGCCCATGTCGCTGCCGCGCGTGCGATCGGACTTCCACCGGCGGCAACCAAGTTCGGGCATGGAGCCGAGGCAGTAGCCCCTGACGGCCGCGTTCTGCTGTCCAGTTACCACTGCTCGCGCTATAACCAGAACACGGGCCGGCTCGATCAGCGCATGTTCGAGGCGGTCTTCCGCCGGGCATCGGAACTTGGAGGGAAAGCATGAGCCTCGCCGACGCGAGACTGCAGACCCTCGTCTGGTCTTCAAACATCCCGAGGTCCCAGCAATTCTACAGCGACGTCCTCGGATTGCCGCTAACCGGCAGCTCCCACGGGGCTCTCGTCTATCGCGTCGGGCAGGGGAGCCCTCGGGTGTCGCCCGTGCAGTTGACCACCTCGTCCGAGCACACCGTCATCGGGTTCGAAGTCGCGGACTTTGGTCGAGCCGTCGCAGATCTCACCTCCAAGGGCGTGAGCTTCGAGCGTTTTCCTGGTTTCGCTCACGACGAGGCGGGGGCCTGGGCGGCGCCGGTCGGAACCAAGGTCGCCTGGTTTCGAGACCCTGACGGCAACCTGATCTCGCTGGTTCGGTACGCCGCTTAGACGTCTTCGACCAGACGTCCGTAGAGTTCCGGCCGACGGTCGCGGAAGAAACCGAAGGCGGCGCGGTGCTTCTTCGCCTGCGCGAGATCGAGAGTCGCAACCAACACGCCGGTCTCTTCGGCTCCGAATTCCGCCAGCATGTCTCCGCGCTCGTCGCAGATGAAACTGTGGCCGTAGAAGCGCTGGCCATGCTCGGTGCCGATGCGATTGGCGGCAACCACGGGCACCACGTTCGAAACCGCATGACCGATCATCGCTCGCCGCCACAGACGTGACGTGTCGAGGTCGGGATCGTGCGGCTCCGTGCCGATCGCAGTCGGGTAAAAGAGAATCTCGGCGCCCATCAGCATCATCGCGCGCGCCGTCTCCGGATACCACTGATCCCAGCAAACGCCGACGCCGATGGTCGACATGTGCGGTCCGTTCCAGACCTTGAAGCCGGTGTTTCCGGGGCGGAAGTAGAACTTTTCCTCGTAACCCGGGCCGTCGGGAATGTGGCTCTTGCGATAGACGCCAGCAATCTTTCCGTCCGGCCCGATCATCGCGAGCGAATTATAATGGTGTGGGCCGTCCAGCTCGAAGAAACTGGTCGGAATCCAGATCTTCAACTCCTTCGCCAGATCCTGCATGGCGATGACCGACGGATGCTCCTCGGTTCGGCGAGCCTTGGCGAACAAGCCCTCGTCCTCGACACGGCAGAAGTAGGGGCCTTCGAACAGCTCGGGCGGAAGGACGACTTCGGCACCCTTCGATTTGGCCTCTCGCACGAGGTCGGCAACCGCCTTGATATTGGCGACCGTATCGTCGGTGAGGGCGAGCTGCAGCGCAGCAACGGTGAGCTTGCTCATGCGGGAACCTGTTGAGAAATGCAGTGGAAGCTTCCGCCTCCGGTCAGCACATGGTCAGCGCGAAGCCCGATTGCAACGCGCCCCGGGAACAGCGCCTGGACCACGGCCACCGCGGCCTGATCATTCGGCGCACCATATTGCGGTACGATCACTGCCGCGTTGCCGATGTAGAAGTTCATATAGCTGGCCGGGACGATGTCGCCGTCCTCGTTCTCGATCCGGCCAGGCGAGGGCAGGGTGACGACGTCCAGCCTGGCGGCCTTCAAGCGCTTGGCCGCGTCGCGATAGATCGCCTCGTTCGGGTCGTCCTTGGTGGCCGTCGGGATCGCCACACGGCCGGGGGCAACAAAGCGGGCGAGATTGTCGACGTGCCCGTCGGTATGGTCGTTGAGCAGGCCATCACCGAGCCAGACGACCCGTTCGAAACCGAGGTCGTGCTCCAGCCGCCCCCCGATGTCCTCATGAGTGGCACGTAGGTTGCGGTTGGGGTTGAGCAGACATTGCTCGGTCGTGAGCACGGTGCCCGAGCCATCGCCGTCGATCGCTCCGCCTTCCAGAATCCAGTCGGCCTGACTGTACTCGAGAGATGCGGCCTTCGCGATTCGCTCGCCGACGTCCTGGTCGCCTTCGAGGTCATATTTGTTGCCCCAGCCGTTGAAGCGGAAGCCCTGCGCGCGGCGTTGCTTGCCCGAGCCCATGACGATCGGCCCGCTGTCGCGAAGCCAGATGTCGCCGAACCGTTCGACGATCACTTTCGCGAAAGGCGCCAGCTGACGCGCTTTCTTCGCGGCATCCTCGTGCGCAGCCACAAGCCAAACCTGCTCGCCTTTGCCTTGGGCGTGGACGGCTTTCGCGAACGCAGCGACTTCTTTCTCGGCCTCCTTGAGATCCGATAGCCAGAGCTCCGGGTCCGATGGAAAACCGATCCAGACGGCTTCGTGCGGAGCCCATTCGGGAAGGGGAGGAAGGGTCATGGCGCGCGCCTAGCAATGACAAACAAAAAGGGCGACCCCATTACGGGCCGCCCCAAATTGTTCGAGCCG
>DASSFK010000412.1:0-4039 GCA_035694565.1 Sphingomicrobium sp. | reverse complement strand
GATCGGGGCGACGTTGACGACCCGCCTGAAGCAGGACGGCATCGACAAGTCGACGATCACCGCCTTCACGCTCGTCTTCCTCGCTTACAATTTCAAATTCCTCTGGGCCTGGATCATGGACGGGGTCCGGCTGCCGATCCTAGGGCGGCTCGGCCAGCGCGTTTCGTGGATGCTGGTCACAGGGGTGGCGGTCATCGCGGCCGTGATCAATCTCGCTCTGGCGGATCCCGCTCAGGGCATCGGCGGCGTCGTGACCGCGGCGATCCTGGTCGGCATTGCCGGCGCCAGCTTCGACATCGTCATCGACGCTTACCGGATCGAGCTGCTCGATCCCCGCCAACTCGGCGTCGGTTCGGGCATGTCGCAATATGGCTGGCGTATCGGCTCGGCCGGAGCGGGCGCATTGGCTCTGGTCGTCGCCGCGCGTGCGGAATGGTCGACGGCCTATTTTGCCTGCGCGGCCCTGGCGCTTCCGGCCATGCTGACGGCGCTTGTCATGGGCGAACCCGAGCGCCATCGCGAGTCTGCCGGGAAGAAGGGCATCGCCCGAACGATCGAGTCCATGTGGAAGCCGTTCGTGGAGTTCTTCGCTCGGCAAGGCGCCTGGCTGGTCCTGCTTTTCATCCTCCTCCACAAGATCGGTGACACGCTCGCCAACCTGACCTTTCGACTGCTGTTCGACGATCTCGGCTTCTCCAACGACGAGATCGCCATCTACGACGTGGGCGTGGGCTTCTGGGCCTATCTCATCGGCATCTTCATCGGCGGAGTGCTCTATTCGAAGTTGGGGATGAAGCGGTCGGTGATGATCAGCCTGATCCTGATGGCCGTTTCCAACTTCAGCTTTGCGCTGCTTGCAGGGGCCGGCCACAGCAACCTCGGCATGTCGGGGGCGATCGGGTTCGAGAATGTCGCCAGCGGCATCGGCGGAGTTTGCGTCGTCGCTTACTTCTCGGCACTCTGCGACCTGAGGTTCACCGCGGCTCAGTATGCGCTGATCTCGGCGGCTGCGAGCATCGTCGGGCGCTTCCTGACCGGTACCACGGCAGGTGCCCTGATCGACGCAATGGGGTATGTTAACTTCTACCTGCTAACCACCGCAGCAGCAGTGCCAGGGATCATCTTGTTCTGGGTCATGATGCGTACCGGTCTGGTTGATCGGTCTATCGGTAGTGCCGGCGTTGAAGGCGCCGGGGATGCTCGCGCGTCCAAATCCGATGGGGAGCGCCCCAACGAATGATTCTCTACGTCGGGATTATCGCGCTGCAGGTCTACTGCATCGTCGACGTAATCCGGCGGAACGGGCGGACGTTCTGGATATTCCCGCTGCTGATCGCCCCCGTGGTTAGCGCGATCGCTTACTTCATCGTCGAGATCCTGCCGACGCTTCAGCACAATCGTCACCTGCGCTCGGCGAAGCAGCAGATCGTCCAGAAAATCGATCCGGAGCGCGAGCTTCGCGCCGCGCAGGGCCAGCTCGAAATCGCCGACACGATGGCGAACCACATCCGGCTGGCAGACGCACTGACCAACCTTGGACGTCACGGCGAGGCGCTCAAGCATTATCAGCGCGGTGCGGGAGCCATCCCCGACTTCCGTACGGGCGAGAAGCTCGCCCGCAGCCTGTTTCTCAACGACAAGCCGCGCGAGGCGCTTTCGGTGGTCGAAAAATTGCCCGCGGTTACCGGACAGTCCGACCGCGACCGCGTGGCGCTTCTCAAAGCTCGCATCCTCGAGGACATGGGGAAGAGCGACGAGGCGCTCGATCTCTACGCGGACGTTTGCGAGCGCATGGCGGGAGACGAAGCGCGCTGCCGCTATGCGGCGCTTCTGCTGAAGGTTGGTCGAAAGGGCGACGCGCGAAAGGTGCTCGAAGATGTCGAGCATCGAATGAAGTACATCGACCGCCATACGCGAGCGGCGGAATCGTCGATGTACGACTGGGCGATGACCGAGCTTTCAGGCCTCAGAATCTAGTCGGGAACCTGGCCGTTCAGCCGGAGCGCCTCTCCGGCAAGATACAATGATCCCGCAATCAGGCGCGGCGCCGGAAGGTCGCAAAGTGCCTCTTCTAGCGAATTCGCGCAGCGGCCCCCGAAGCGTGCGGCGAGCTCGGCCGGGTCGTGATGCGCATGGTCGGCCACCGGCACGAAGGTGAACGACAAGGCGTGAGACGTCAGCGTCTCGACGATTGCCCCCGCATCCTTGTTGGCGAGAATGCCAAGGACGATGTGCTTCGGTCCGTGATCCGCCAGCAGCGTAGCGAGCGCCCGGGCAGCTTCGAGGTTGTGGGCGCCGTCGAGCCAGGTTTCCGCAGTGCCGACGAGCGGTCCAGGTCCCAGTTCCTGAAAGCGTGCCGGCCATTGAGCCGCAGTCAGGCCGCTGAGGAAAGATGCGCGGCCGATCGCTAAAGCGTCTTGCTGCCGAAGCATCTGCCAGGCGAGGTTGGCGTTGCGGATCTGGTGCTCGCCGAGGAGCGACGAGCGCAGCGTTGGATCGATCGCCCAGTCCCGACCTTCGAGGAGCACGGGCGCGCCGCGCTCATCGGCGACCTGCTGGATGGCGGCCTCGGCCTCTGGCGGCTGCGCCAGAACGACGAGCGGCACCCCGGCCTTCGCGATGCCGGCTTTCTCCCCGGCTATCTCGACGAGGCTGGCACCAAGGAATTGCTGGTGGTCGATGCCGAGCGCTGCAATTCCGCAGCAAAGGGAACGTTCGATCATGTTCGTCGCGTCGAGCCGGCCGCCGAGACCGACTTCGATCACCGCCGCGTCCGCGGGCGTTCGAGCGAAGGCGAGAAAGGCAACGGCGGTCGTCACTTCGAAGAAGCTGGCGTCAAGGTCGCCGCTCGCATCGAGCACTTCGGACAGAAGGGTCGCCAGCACCTCATTCTCGATGAGCTTGCCCGCTACTCGGATGCGCTCGTTGAAACGGACGAGGTGCGGGCTGGTAAAGGCGTGGACGGTTCGTCCGCTTGCTTCGATCGCTCCGCGCAGAAAGGCGCAGGTCGATCCCTTTCCGTTGGTGCCCGCGACATGGAAAGCTGGGGGAAGCTGGTCGTGAGGGCGGCCGAGCCGATCGAGCAGCCGAGTGATCCGGTCGAGGCCAAGGCGGTCGCCTCCGGGCGAAAGCTGCGCCAGCCGGTCGAGCTGCGCCTGGACGGCCGGATCGTCCGACCGTGCGAAGTCCGGCATCAGGCCGCCTTCTTTTTCTTCCCTGGGCTCAGATAGCCGATGAGTTTAGCGAGGGTCGCCTTCAGCTCCTGTCGTGGGACGACCATGTCCACCATTCCGTGGTCGAGCAGATATTCGGCGCGTTGGAAGCCCTCGGGCAGCTTCTCGCGGATCGTCTGCTCGATGACGCGCTGGCCGGCGAAGCCGATCAGGGCGCCGGGTTCTGCCAGCTGGACGTCTCCGAGCATTGCGTAGGACGCGGTAACGCCTCCGGTTGTCGGGTCGGTCAGGATGACGATGTAGGGCAGGCCGGCATCCTTGAGCTCGGCAAGCGCCACCGTCGTCTTCGGCATCTGCATGAGGGACAGGATACCTTCCTGCATGCGTGCGCCGCCTGCGGCCGTGAAGATGACGTACGGACATTTGTCGGCGATGGCCCGACGAACTCCGGCGACAAAGGCGGCGCCGACGGCAATGCCCATCGACCCGCCCATGAAGGAGAAATCCTGGACTCCGACGACGGCCGGCTTGCCCTCGATCTTGCCCTTCGCGTTGGTCAGTGCGTCCTTCATCTCGGTCGATGAGCGCGCGGTCTTGAGGCGGTCGGTGTAGCGCTTGCTGTCGCGGAAGCGCAGCGGATCTTCGCGGACGTCAGGGCTCGACAGCACTTCATATTCGGCGTCGTCAAACACCTGCTCGAAACGCACATGCCAGCCGATGCGGTCGTGATGGTCGCAGCGCGGGCAGACGCTCAGATTGTCTTCCCACTCCTTGGTGAAGACCATCGTCCCGCACTTCTTGCACTTGTGCCAGAGGTTCTCCGCCGACTGCCTCTTCGGCAGAAAGGGGATTCCGCTCCGGACCCT
>DASSFK010000411.1:0-8733 GCA_035694565.1 Sphingomicrobium sp. | reverse complement strand
CGAGAGTCGATCGAACGCCAGGGCCTTTTTCTCCGAGCAAAGGTAGAGAAGGACGTTACGACAAAGGATGATGTCGAATCCGCCAGGATGCGGCGGCGGTTCGAGCAAGTTGTGAACCTGGAAGCGAAGGTTCTTTCGAAGTGGCTCGGCAATCCGCCAGCCATCACCGCACTCCTCGAACCACTTGATGGTCTGGGTGATTGCAAGGCCCCGCTGAACCTCGAACTGGGTGTAGGTGCCACTCCTAGCTCGGTCGATAACGCAACTCGAAACGTCGGTTCCAAGGATGTCGATTGTCCAGCCACGCCATTGGTCCGGATCATCGGCAAACAGCATGGCCAGCGAATAGGTTTCCTGCCCGGTCGAGCAGCCCGCCGACCAGATCCGGAGACGCTTCTTGGAGGCTCGCCTGGTAGCGAGAGTGGGAAGCGCATGCTTCGCCAGCGTGTCGAACGGCGTGCGATCCCGGAAGAAGTAGGTCTCATTGTTGAGAAGCGCCTCGACCACTTGGCCCGACAGGCCGGGCTCCTTCCCCATGACGAGGATCGTGATCAGCTCATCGAGGGTGGATATCCCCCGTTCGCGCAGGAGCGAGGAAAGCGCGGTCTCGATTCGCCAACGGCGGCTCATCGTTAGTTGCTGGCCGGTACGCGCCTCGAGCAGTCCCGCAAGGATGCGGCTGGAACTATCGCTTATCTGCAAACGACGTCCCCCACGCGAGCACCGATGCGGCGCGCGAGCTTGTCGGGGGGCATGATCGCGCAAGCGAGACCAGCCTCAAGGATCGCCCGCGGCATGCCCCAGACAGCGCAGCTCGCCTCGTCCTGAGCCAAAATCGAGCCGCCACCAGCGACCATGCGAGCCGCACCGTGAACGCCGTCGCGGCCCATTCCGGTCAGGACGACACCGGCAGCGCTCGCTCCGAAGAGGTCGCTGACGGACTGAAGCATTGGATCCAGCGACGGCATGCAGCCGGAGGAAGACGCGCTTCGGTCGAGATGCGCGACGGGCCCATCTGACCCCTCCCTTATGAGCAAATGGGCATCGCCCGGTGCAATAAGCACTCGGTCGGGAAGAAGCGCCATCCCCTCCTCCGCCACCAGCGTTTCGCGCTTCGCGGCGATTCCAAGCTGGCGGGCGAAGACCGGCATGAATGGCGCGGGCAAATGCTGAGTCACGAGGATCGGCACGCCGATGCGCCTCGGAAGGGTTTCGAAAAAGCTATTTAGCGCGTGAATGCCACCCGTGGAGGCGCCAATGGCGAGGAGTTGAATCGGCTCGCTGGACATCGCACGAAGCGGCGCGTGAATGACCTGGCTGAGGGGAGCGACTGCGGGCCTCTGGTCCTCCGCAAAACCCAGTGCCTTCAGGCGTGAGATCAGAACCTCGGAGAACCGTCCATTGAAGCGGCCGGTGCCAGGCTTCGGCAGGGCATCGGCGGCGCCGAGAGCCAGGGCCGCCACCGTCTCCTCGGCGCCTTCCTCGGCCATCGATGACACGATCATGATGTGCGCGCCCCTGGCATTGTCGAGGATTCGCGGGATCGATCGAAGACCGCCCGCGCCCGGCATTTCGAGGTCGAGAAGGATAGTGTCGACTCGAACGGCCTGAAGAGCGTCAATTGCATCCTCCGCAGTGCCGGCAACCGCGGCTAGCTCGAAGGCGTCGTCGCTCTCGACCATTCGGGACAGCACCGATCGCGCGACCATGCTGTCGTCGACGATCATGAGGCGGATCCGGCGTTTCTTTACTGGCAGGACCGGCTGGCGGTCCCGCGAACTGGCGAGCGCCCGCTCCACGGCCGAACCTCAGGCTACGCCGACGAGCTGAAGCTTGATGTGCAGCGTCTCTCGATCGAACGGCTTCATCACATATTCGTCGGCACCGGCCTCCAGGGCAGCACGGATGTGCGCCATGTCGTTCTCGGTGGTGCAGAACACGACTTTGGGCTGGTCCTCGTGCCCGCGCTGCCGAAGCATGCGCAGGAATTCCATCCCGCTCATCACCGGCATGTTCCAGTCGAGTAGAACCACGTCCGGCATTTTCTCTTCACAACGCGACAGGGCTTCACGTCCGTCGCCGGCCTCGTCGACCTCGAAGTCGAGCGTCTCGAGGATGTGCCGTGCGACTTTGCGAATGACCTTCGAGTCATCGACGATCAAACAGGTCTTCATACTCAAACGCTTCCCACTCCGCTTTATCGTGACGGCCTTAAACGCTAACGGTAACGAAGAGCTTAAGCAGCCTTCGCCTCAGCGCCGCTGACGAGCGCAGCGATGTCGATAAGAAGCATCGGCCCCTCGTCCGTCTCGACCATCCCCTGCGAAACCCGCTCCCACCCTTCGCCCATGGCGGCGCGAATGGCGGTCGGCTCCGAATGTGCCTCGATCACGTCTTCCACCAAGTCGACGATAAGGGCGTAATGATGCCCCTCGAGCTCGACGACCGCAGCTTCGCGGATTCCGTCGGCGCAGTCGGTAACTCCGAGCTCGAGTGAGCGCATGCAGTCGATCACGGTCAGGACACGGCTGCGGAGCGCCGAGAGACCCGCTACGTGCGGAGCCGCACGAGGTACCGGGATGAGCGTGTCCAGCTCGACAACGGATTCAACGGCTGCAGCGGGAAGCGCGACGCGCTCACCGCCGATGGTGACGATCAGCAGGAGCTCGGACATCAGCGCCTCCCCGCGCCCGCAGACTTCAGCGCCTTCAGCAAGCCGGCGCGGTCGTAGCGGTAGATGGATTGATCCTTTTCGGACGCTGGATCAGGCTCGGCGCGGAGGCGGATCGTGCGCGCGGCAGCGGCATCCTCAGCGGCCAGGTCGGACAGGATCGCAAGGTCGACCTCGAACTCGTCCACCTCCGATACGACGCGATAGCCCGCGGCCTCGACGATCGGGCGAAGCATGTTCTGCATCCACGGGTCGTCAGCCGGAAGCCTGCAGACAGGCTGGAGCGGCATCCGCTCCGTAGCCGTCAGGAACGTCGAGAAGAGCCAATGTGGATCAACCAGCTCGGCGGGTTCGCCGGCTACCAGCGTGACTGCGGACACTTCGCCCGGATGTTCCGCCGGAATGATGTCGTGGGCAATCGCGGACAGATCGATCACCTCCCGAAAGGCATAGCCGATCTCGCAGGTCCCATCGTTCAGGCGAAACAGGCGGACCTTCTGTTCCGGCAATTCTCCATTGACGCCCGCCAGCGGCAGGATCGCTTCACCGAGCTGGACCCGGAGCTGGCCGGCACCTGGGCGGATGGCGCTCGACTGCACTTCCTCGATGCGGTCGACCACCGCAAGGCGCATTGCCCTTCGAGCGCCATCGAGGCCGACGAAGAGCAGGACTGGCGTGTCGACTTCGGCGGCGGCGACCGGCGCTTCGACGATGCGCGCAGTGCGATCATGAGCTTCCAGCTTGACGCCGCCAACCTGGGCGATGCCCGCAGGGTCGAACAGGAGGATCGGGCTGCCATCGTCGGCAAGCGTTGTTCCGGCGTAAAGGCCGGTTGCCATCACCGCGGGAGCAGCCGGCTTCACGACCAGTTCTTCGTGATCGTGGATGCGATCAACCGCCAGAGCGTAGACGTCGGTGCCGGCCGGACGGAGGACGACGAGGCTTCGTTCCCGTTCGGGAATGTCGCTTTCGAGGCCGAGTACATCGGCGAGGGCAATCTCTGGAACTCGACGCCCGCGGATGGTCGCGACCCCTGCCCCGCCGAGTTTCTCGAGTATGACCGAATCGCCGTTGGCGCGGACGATCTCGTCGATAGCCGAGCGGGGAATGGCAAAGTTCTGGCCGGCGACGGAGACCGTGAGCGCCGGAATGATGGTCAGCGTGAGCGGAACCCGCAGGGTCATGCGCGTACCGAGGCCGACGGTGCTGTCGACCTCGACGATCCCGCCGATCCGCTCGATATTGGAGCGCACGACATCCATACCGACGCCGCGACCGGAGATGGCGGTGACCTGTTTGGCCGTGGACAGCCCGGCTTCGAAGATCAGCGCCAATTGCTCGCGCGGGCTGAGGTTGACCGCCTCGGCTTTCTCTATGACGCCGGCCGCAATGGCCTTCTCGACGAGCTTCTTGCCGTTGATCCCGCGGCCGTCGTCCTGGATGTCGATCAGGATTTGGTTGCCCGACTGGCGAGCTGAGACTGAAAGAATGCCGATCTCGCGTTTTCCGGCTTTGAGACGTTCGGCAGGGGTTTCGATGCCATGGTCGACCGCATTGCGGATGATGTGGGTCAGCGGATCGCGGATCATCTCGATCATCTCGCGATCGAGCTCGACGTCACCGCCTTCGATATCGACCAGAACCTGCTTGTTGAGCTCCGCCGAGAGGTCGCGGACCATGCGAGGCAAAGCGACAAAGAGGTTCTCGATGCGCTGCATTCGGGTCCGGGTAATCGCATCGCGCATCTCGGCGATGATCGAGGACAGGCGCTCGAATGCGCCGTCGACCGCAACTTCGCTGGTCGTCTCGCGAAGGCGGCGGGCAAGTTCGTTGCGGGCGAGCACCATGTCGGACACGCCACTCATCAGACGATCGAGGAGTTCCACCGAAAGGCGGATGGTGCGGGGAGCGACGGCTTTGCTCTGAGCTTCGGCGACGGTTGCTGCGACGGGAGCGGCGGGAGCTTCAGCCCGCTCCTGAAGGGCCTGGATCAGAACAGTATCGTCACCCGGCGGCAACTCATCTCCGGCATCGAGAGAAGCGATCATTTCAGCGATTTTGTCGATGATGGCCAGGACCGCGCTAACCAGTGCTGGATCGGCATGGCGGCGGCCAGCGCGCACTTCGGCGAGCGCGTCCTCAGCGGCGTGGCTGAGAGCCTCGAGCCGCGGGAAGTCGAAGAAGCCGCAATTGCCTTTGACGGTATGGACGAAGCGGAAGATGGAATCGAGCCGCGCGCGGTCATCGGGCGAAGCTTCCCAGGCGACGATCTCGCCGCCGAGCGCCTCAAGCATTTCCCGGCATTCGGCAATGAATTCGGAAATCAGATCGTCCATTGGTGCGCGGCCCCGTCCCCTTCAGGCCGCTTATGGCGCTCAGGAGTTAATGCCGCGTTATCCCTGTCTGGGGACGACCGCTCCAAGGATCAGGATTTCGGGCGCGGGCTCGGAAAGCTGGATCGTTCCGCCGGCTTCCTTCGCCAGCGCCTGAGCCAGCCATGCGCCGGCCGCACGCGGCTCGATTTCGCCGCTCGGTGCGCGATTGGTCAGGACATCGCGAAGGCCGGCATCGAGCATCACCCGCGGTCCCTCACCCCGGATGGCAATCTCAAGCCCCGCACCGGTCGTTTCCGCCCCAACGTCGAGGCGACCGCCACGGACCAGGGCATCACCGGCGATTAGCGCGAGGTTGAGAAGCAATTTCATCGCGCCCTTGGAAAGCTTCTCCGGCGCGACCATCCAGCCGAGCTCGATCCGGCGCTCCGATCCGAAGATGCCCTGCAGCGCGGCTTTCGCCTCGTTCGCATCGATCAGTTCGCCGAACCCCCCGCCGGCGCCAAACGCCAGCCGGAAGAACTTCAGCTTGTTGGCGGTCGCCCGAGCGCTGTCCCCGAGCAATTCCAAGCACTGCGCGCGCATCTCCGGGTCCTGCTCATCGGCGAGCAACTCGATGCCGTTGTTGAGAGCGCCTACAGGCGACATCAGGTCGTGACAGAGCCTCGAACACAGCAGGCTCGCGAAATCGACTTCCTTCATGGTCCGCGTGAATGAGCCAGAGTTCAACGTCGCGCAAGTTTGCGCAGACGCTGAAGCTGAGGCTAGATCGCAAATGGCCTTTGTTCGGGGGTGAAGCGTTTCCGTGAAGATCTTCTTGCTTGCTGCAGCAGCGGCGATCCTAACCCCTGCAACCGTGGCGCCTGCCGCAATTCCGGCTTCCAAGGCATTCCAAGTCCCGATCGACAAAGCGCGCATCGACCATGCGCTGGCCGAAATGATCAAGAGCGACCGAGCGGCCGGCGCATCGGCCTTGGTGTGGAAGGACGGGAAGGAAGCCTATTTCGGAACCGCCGGCTATGCTGACCGCGAGGCGAAAAGGCCGATGCGCCGGGACACGTTGGCGCAGATTTGGTCGATGACCAAGCCGGTCACGGGCGTCGCGCTCATGCAATTGTGGGAACAAGGCAAGTTCAGGCTCGACGATCCGCTGTCGGACTATCTTCCCGAATTTGGTTCGGTGAAGGTCTTCGGCGGCATGGACAGTGCGGGAAGTCCGATCCTGAGCCCGCCTCACCGGCCGATTCTAATTCGGGACATCGTGCGCCACACGGCCGGATTCGGCGAGGGTCCGCCCGAGACCTATCCGCAGAAGATGCTGGTCGCCGCCGATCCGCTCAGCCTCGACAACCCGCTTCCCGAGTTCAGCCGGAAGCTTGCGTCGGTTCCGCTGGTCTACGAGCCCGGTACCCATTGGCTCTACAGCTGGGCCGTCGACGTACAGGCCGCGCTCGTCGAGAGAATTTCCGGCCAGCCGTTCGAGGCCTACGTCCGCCAGCACATCTTTCAGCCGTTGCGAATGAAGGACACGGCCTGGACTCAACCCGAGGCGAATTTCCAGCGTCTCGCGACGGCGTACGCCAGAGATCCGGACGGAAAGCTGCGCCGCAAGAGCGAAGTAGACATCCGGCGGATGAACTTCGCCCCTCGCAAGCTGACTCGCGGCGGTGCCGGCCTTGTTTCCTCGCTCGACGACTACATGCGCTTTGCCCGGATGCTCCTCAATGGCGGCGCGCTCGACGGGGTGCAAATCCTGAAGCCCTCTACCGTCAAGCTGATGTCGACCGACCAGCTCGACCCGGCCATCACGGAACGCAGCTGGCTGAGGGATAAGTCCAACGGCGGGTTCGGAATGGATTTTGCAGTCCGGACCGGCCGGTCGCTCGAAGCAAGGGAGAACCGCGGCGCCGTCGGCGAATTCTTCTGGGATGGCGCCTGGTCGACACTCTTCTGGGTCGATCCGGCTAACAAGATCATCACCGTCTTCTTCGTCCAAAGCGATCCTTATGACGGCTCGCTGCATCGGGACATCCGCCGGGCGGTCTACGGTGACAATTACCTGGGGCCAAAGGGCGACGAGACCGCGCATTGAAGTCGTCAAACTAATTCCCATATCGAGCACGTGGGGGGCCACCAGGTCATCAGCATCGAGCTTCTGCCGAGCCATTCGGGATGGCGGCTGGACCGCGCGCTCGCTGATGCGGTTCCGACTTTTTCGCGAGAGCGGCTGAAGGCGCTGATCCGAAATGGAGCGCTGGAATCGCTGGCTTCGGTCGCGGTTCGCGACCCAGCGACGAAGGTTCGGGGGGACGAAGCCTTTCAGCTTACGGTTCCGGAGCCCACGCCCGCCCATAACGTGCCTCAGGACATTCCGCTTAGGATCGTTTTCGAGGACGAACATCTGCTGGTCGTCGACAAGCCCGCGGGTCTCGTCGTTCATCCGGCGGCCGGAAATCCGGACGGCACGCTGGTGAATGCCCTCCTCCACCACTGCGGTGGCAGTCTGTCGGGCATTGGCGGCGTGGCAAGACCGGGTATCGTCCATCGGATCGACAAGGATACGTCCGGCCTTCTGGTCGTTGCAAAGACGGACGTGGCTCACGAAGGGCTCGCGAAGCAGTTCGCCGCTCACTCCGTCGAACGGCGTTATCTGGCGATCGTGAAAGGCCTTCCGAAGGCGTCGCACGGCACGATCGATGCTCCCCTCGCGCGGTCTTCGACCAACCGTAAGAAGATTTCGATAGTCGAAGGCGGACGCGGAAAGCGGGCCGTAACCCACTGGCTTCGTATGGAAATTCTGCGCGATTCAGCACTCGTCGAGTGCCGTCTCGAGACAGGCAGAACCCACCAGGTCCGCGTTCACATGGCGTCAATCGGCCATCCGCTGCTCGGCGATCCAGTCTACGGCCGTCCGGGAAAGAATAGTCAGGAGCTGTTGAAAAGGCTCAATTTTCATCGCCAGGCGCTCCACGCGGCGGAGCTCGGGTTCACCCATCCCGTCACGAAGAACCGCCTGTCGTTCGCAAGTGGCATGCCAGCGGACATGCAGGAACTGTTCACCGCCCTTTTGGTATAGAACTTAACATGCCAGGCAGCGTAATAGGCGGCCGGCCCAGGGAGACGTTTGAAGGATATGGCACAAAAGAATGTCGTCTCGATCCCCGCCAGTGGCGGGGAGGCCGGGCTCAATCGCTACCTGGCCGAGATCAAGAAATTTCCGATCCTAGCCCCGGAAGAGGAATATATGCTCGCCAAGCGCTGGCGTGAGCATGGAGACACGGACGCGGCGGCCAAGCTCGTCAACTCGCACCTCCGCCTCGTGGCGAAGATTGCAATGGGCTACCGCGGCTATGGCCTGCCGGTCAGCGAGCTGATTTCCGAAGGCAATATCGGCCTGATGCAGGGCGTGAAGAAGTTCGAGCCCGATCGGGGCTTCCGCCTCGCGACGTACGCGATGTGGTGGATTCGAGCATCAATCCAGGAATTCATCCTGCGCTCGTGGAGTCTCGTGAAGATGGGCACCACGGCGGCCCAGAAGAAGCTATTCTTCAACCTCCGCCGGATGAAGAACCAGATCGAGGCGTTCGAGGAAGGGGACCTGAAGCCCGCCGACGTTGCCAAGATCGCCAAGGATCTCGGCGTCAGCGAGGAAGAAGTCGTCTCGATGAACCGCCGCATGGGCATGGGCGGCGACACCAGCCTCAACGCCCCGCTGCAGAGCACCGAGGG
>DASSFK010000410.1:0-2690 GCA_035694565.1 Sphingomicrobium sp. | reverse complement strand
GGACCTTCAGCCCGGACAGCGGGTGCTGGCGCGCATTGCCGAGGGCAAGAAGGGTCTCACCGCCGTCGAAATTCACTCGGAATCCTAGGTCGGGCCCTGGCGGCCGTGAGCATCGCAGCAACGAGCGCGTGCGGCTCGGCGACGTCGGCCCCACAGACGATCGAAAAGTCGCCGGCCGGGCTCAATCAGGTTCCGCTGACCATCCGCACTGCGAAGGGCGAGCATCGGTTCACGGTCGAAATTGCCGAAACCGGTGAACAGCAGGCCCAGGGCCTCATGTTCCGCCAATCGCTCGATCCGGACCGCGGAATGATTTTCCCGCGCACCCCGCCGGGGGATGCGACCTTCTGGATGAAGAACACGCTCATCCCACTCGACATGCTGTTCATCCGCGAGGACGGAACGATTGCCCGAATCGCGGAAAACACGGTTCCGATGTCGCTCGATCCGGTGCCGTCGCTCGAGCCGGTCGCAGCGGTACTGGAGATTGCGGGAGGTCGCTCGGCGCAGCTCGGGATCAAGCAGGGCGACAAGGTCAGCTGGCCGCACTGACGCGCGAGCTGATGCTTGCGCTCGCGGCGTCGAGAGGGCAGATGCGCGGCCCATGGGATTCTGGTCTCGGACATTCACCTGGTGGAACGGAGCGACGTGGGGCACGGGTCTGTGGACCTGGCGCCATGGCTCCGAGGTCGGCCGCGATGATGACGGCAACATCTACTATCAGGGCAAGAAGAATCCGGCCTCGCGCTGGGTAATCTACAACGGCGCCAATGACGGCAGCAGGGTTCCGCCGGATTGGCAGGCCTGGCTCAAGGGCACGATCGACGAGCTTCCGGAGGAGGCGCTTCCGCCGCGCCGGAAATTCGAAAGGCCGCCGCAGATCAATCCGACCGGCACCCTGGCCGCCTTCCGGCCGGGCGGTTCGCTCCAGTCGAAGAGCCAGCTGAGGCCGACGTCGACGGGCGACTACCAGGCCTGGACGCCAGACTGAGCGTGCGACGCCACGCCGTTTCCGGCGCGCTGATGGCGCTGCTGCTTGCGGCAGGCTGTCAGCGCAGTGACCAGGACCAGGGCAATCGCGTCCAGCTTCCGAAGGGCGGGCGAGGTCCGGGCCAGCATGCCGACGTCACTCCGATGAGTGAGCGGGTGGCCGTGATTGCGCTGCTCAACAAGCGCAACGGAATCGTCCGCGACATCAGGATGAAACCGGGACAGTCGGTGCGAGTGAAGGACGCCATCGTCCGGCTGAGGGCCTGCGAAGCCACCGCTCCCTGGGAAAATGAGAAACTGACCGGTGCGTTCCTGCAGCTGGACGTGCTCCAGCCCGACAGGCGCTGGCACCGCGTCTTCTCAGGCTGGGTCTACAAGGAATCGCCGTCGCTGAACGTCGTCGAGCACCCGATCTACGATGTCTGGCCCAAAAGCTGCGCGATGACATATCCCGATGCGGCAGCCGCGCCCGCCGCGCCGGTCGCCTCGAGCAACCGGTCAAGCACGAACAGATCGGGCAACGGCGATCGCGGTACTCCCACCGCCGAGCCGGAAACACAGCCCACCGAGCCCGCAACGACCGGAACACCGGCGACCGAGCCGCCGCCAACCCCGCCTTCGCCTCCGCCGAGCGCGCCCGACAACAACGCCACATAGGCCTTGCGGGAAATGCTCACCGCGCCGAGCGAGGCGAGGTGAGGCGTCATGAACTGGCAGTCGAGCAGGGTGTAGCCGCCGACCTTCATCCGGGCGACGAGCCAGGCCAAGGCGACCTTCGATGCGTCCGTCATTCGGCTGAACATGCTTTCGCCGAAGAATGCCCGGCCCAGTTTCACCCCATAAAGTCCGCCGACCAATTCATGTCCGGCCCAGACCTCGACCGAGTGAGCGTGCCCCGATGCGTGCAAGGTGAGCAGCGCTCGTTCGATGTCGGCGTTGATCCAGGTCTCTTCGCGGTCCGCGCAGGCGGCAATCACCGCATTAAAGTCACGGTCCATCGTAACGGCGAAGCGGCCCGACCGGATCGTTCGGCGAAGCGATCGCGACATGTGGAACTTGTCGAGCGGGATGATCGCTCGGGAACGCGGCTCGACCCAGAACAGCTCGGAAGCTTCACGGCTGTCGGCCATGGGGAAGATGCCGGCTGCATAGCCCTGGAGGAGCAGGCGCGGATCGAGACGACTCATTAGATGGGAATATGATCCGCTTTCAGCGGCTTGTCAGGGTAGCGGAAGCCCTAAAGGATCTCTCGGACAATCTCCTGAGGGCGGCACAGCCGGACACCCTTGTCCGTCACAACCAGCGGCCGATTGATGAGGATCGGATGCTCCATCATCGCATCGAGGATTTCGTCGTCGCCGACGTCCGGTCGAGTAAGGCCAAACTCCTCGGCGATCGGTTCCTTGGCCCGCAATCCCTCGCGCGGACTGATGCCGGCTTTCTCGTAGAGGTGCTTCAGTTCCTCTCGGCTCGGAGGCGCCTTCATATACTCGATGACGGTCGGTTCAGCGCCGCTTTCGCGAAGAATTTCGAGCGTCTTGCGCGACGTACCGCATAACGGGTTGTGGTAGATCGTTACGTTCATGTTACGGTCAGTCTTCGATTCCTAGCTCCATTTCCGCTACGGGCGCGAGCCCTTGCGGTCCAGTCCTGCGGTGAACCATTGTCGCGTTTCCGGAACGATGTTGCGTAATCGTCGT
>DASSFK010000409.1:0-3288 GCA_035694565.1 Sphingomicrobium sp. | reverse complement strand
CCCTGCCAAGGAGTTGCGGTTACCAGCCGACTCCCCATCTTCATGACGTGCGGTCGTGGCGGAACTGGTAGACGCGCAGCGTTGAGGTCGCTGTGGCCGAAAGGCCGTGGAAGTTCGAGTCTTCTCGACCGCACCAATTTTCTTGAGATCGGGGCTTCCAGCCCTCCGGCGCGTTTTTGTTTTTGAGAATCAATAGCGCGACGACCAGAGTCGCCCGAGACGACTTCTACCGAGCCGAGGCGACGTTCGGCAGCTTCGTCACCTGGATCGAACCCAGCCGATCGACGGACTTGTCCTCGCTGACCTCGGCGACGACGTTGAGATCACGGGCAATCTTTGCCGCGGTCGCCGAGTCCGCCGCGACGCGGACCGTGTACCGCCCGTAGGCGACACGCTCGAACAGGAAATAACCGTCGTAGTCGGTTTGCGCGGTCGTCATGATTTTCCCATGCTCGTCGACCAGTTCGAGCGTCAGTCCTTCAAACCCGAGGCCGCCGTTCTTGACGATCGCGCCTTCGATCTCGCCGCCGCCGACGAGACCGATTTCCACATCCGCGGGCACGCCGGGACGGGGAACGACGACCTGCAGCGCCTTCTTGGGCACGAGATTGGGATCCTCGAGACTGGTCGGGTCTACGCCGACGGCGACGGGAGTGTACGTTGCAAGGCCGCCAACGAGCACGCTGCCGTGATCGTCGGTCGGCTTTTCCGTGACGCGAGTACCCGTTGTCACGAAGGCGCCCTTCTCGAACGGCTCGGACGGATCCCGCACACCATTGTCGTTGCGGTCGCGGTAAACGTGCGCGCGAATTGCTCCGGCGGCCGCAAGCGGTTGCCGCGAAAGGCCAAATCCGTGATTTGGATCCAATGAGAAATTGAGGTTGAAGCCGGCGGCGACCGAACCATCGGTTGCAGCTTCCGCAATGACCGAGAGGGCCAGAGTGTCGATCCGGTGGATGTGAGAGACACGAACGCGAGCGCGTTTCACGCCCGGATCGTAGGCGAGCGCGCCTTCCCAATCGACATGTTCGCTCGCGGACCAGTACGCGCTGAGCTCGGCCGCCCGGAATCGCGTTTCGGGCGCGACTTCGACCGTGCCGATGCCTCGGAGCCGGACATTGCCGATTCCGCCCGATCCGATGAGCGAGACTTCGAAATCTCCGGGCGGAGCAGGCCCATTCGCAAGATATTGTTTTCGATATCGGACGTCCGTCGCGAGGTTGAAGCGATTCAATGTGGTCGAAAGGCGCGCCGCGGCCTCGAGCTGGCTGGAAGAGTCCCGATATTTGATCAGCCTCACATCGGAATGTGCGGCAACGAAGGTCCGCCCCACAGTGATCGGCGCGTCGAGGGCAAGCCTGAAGTCCTTCTGGGACCTGCGGATCGGTTGGCCCTCAAGGTGGAAGTTGCTCGTGATGACGGCCTCGCCGCTGACGTTCACCTTGCCGAGCTTGGCGAGCATCCGCGCTCGAGCGGCTTTCCCGCCGCCGCTTTCCCAGGCGACACCTGCTTCCAGGAGCGCAGGCCCGATCGATCGGCGGACGGAGCCTTCGACGAATGTCAGTCGCTCATTTCGGTCGAGCATGGTCCGTGCGATCGCCCCCACCGACATGCGATCGTCGATTCCGTGCTCAACGGAGACAGCCGCCTGTGCCTTCGGCAGGTTGAGCGTGTCGGGCGACTCATGAAAGGCGACCACGTCCCGCCCCGGCTGATTCGCTCCCGCCCAATACCAAGTCTTTCCGGCAGGGACGTTATCCTCGCCGACATTGATCATCTCCTCGCGCGTGCGGATCTGGCCCTGAGGGCCATATTGAACGATGCTGATCTGGTTCTCCCCGTACAAAAGCGGCACATCTTCAAAGACATAGCGCGACGAACCGGTCGGACGCGCAAAAGCCAGCAGCTCGCCGTTGCGATAGAGCTCCGCCTCCCAGCCGACCGGCAGGTCCCCTTCGAATCGGGTTTTGTCGAAGTTGGTCGGATTATAGAGCGGCCGGTTGGTCACGACCGCGCCGCGACCGCTCACCCCCGTTCCGCCAAGCCCGCTGTCGAGCCCGACGACGTCACCGAATCCGAAATGGGTCGCCTGCAGCGGTCCCAGCAGCTTGGCATCCGGATCCGAGCGAAACGCGCTGACCCTCAATGAGCTCGGAATGCCCTTTGAGTCCGTCGAGAGGCGCGCATCGTAGGAAAGCGTCGCGATTTCACCGGCCGCATAGATCGACGCGCTGCGATCGACGCGGAGGCCATCATTGGCACGGTAGGTCAAACCGGAACTGACCACGAAGTCCAGGGCCGGCGCCCTCCACATGCGATACGGCAACTTCACCTGCGGCAGAGTGCTGAGATCGAATTTCGCCGGCTTGATCTGCGCTGCTCGACGTTCGCGTTCGATCGCCAGTTCGACCGGAAGCTTGGCATCGGATTCGAGGATCAGAGCGGCTCCGTTGGTGTTCGGCTTGACTGCGATCCCGAACCAGCGGGACAGCGCCGCGCTGTCGACGCACCATCCTTCGGGCGTCTCGCGGACGGTGCCATTCATCAGGTTTTCGGTGTTGTTCCCGTAGGTCACGACCCCCGAAGCGGCGTCGATGATGATCTTGTGCTCTTCCTGGAAGGCCCAGCCGGAGGCCTTCTTGGCAGCCAGGTCGATCTTCATCGGAACATCGAGGGCCGTCAGGAAGTCTCCGAAGACGATGCAGGTGCCTTCCGGGGTCTGGTACGCACGGACGCCGTCCCCGAGGCGGAGGCGGCGCAGGTTCACGTCGAGGAGAAATTGCGATTCCGGGTCGGCCGACCAGGTGTCGGTCACCGGCGTTGCAGCGGGCGCACTGACGGCGCCGGCGCAGGAAAGGCCGAGCAGGGCGATCGCCCCCAGCTTCTTGCCGCTGCGCAGCATCGGCCTTTCTCGCCTGGGTTTCCGCGGCCTAGTTGAGGACGGCGTCCGTTTCGGCGATCGTCAGCGGACCGTTGTCGCTCGGCTCGACGTACTGGACCGTCACATGGCCATTGGCGGCGGAAGCGTATTTCTCCTCGACCGGGATGGTGATGCTGCGCTGGCCGACCTCGGTGTAGATGGCAACGCCGCGCTGGACGGCGATCGGGTCCTTGATGCCGGCCTTCATCACGCGAACCTCTCCGAAAGTGGAGCGGTCGCCGTTGCGGGTGAGCTCGAGGCTCACTGCGGGCTTGCCCTCCTCGCGAGTCAGCCTGACGTTCGCGATGCCGGCCTTGGCCTCGAGATTGCCGAAGCGGGCGATGACCGGGATCGTCACTCCGTAGATG
>DASSFK010000408.1:0-7301 GCA_035694565.1 Sphingomicrobium sp. | reverse complement strand
CGTACGTCTTCCAGACATGGTGATCGCGGATGCGCCGCCGCGCCTGGCTGTCGTTCATGGTCCGAAACTTCTCCGCGAGGCGAAATTCCGCGCAATCAGGGGAAGTGAGTAGGGCCTTGCGCCTCGGGACAATCCCTTAGCGCCTCTGCGGAATCCCCCAGTTCAAGTCGGCCAAGCCTTCTGCATAGCTGGTCGAAAGGGGCCACGTCGCAGCGGCCTCATGGGGGTTAGGGCAGGAATTTTGATCGGCTGGCTATCCAACCTCTCCATTGTCGCCACCGGGATTGTCACGCTGGCGGTACTGCTGGTTGCGGCGCTGATCGGCCAGCTCATCCAACGGGCGCAGGCGCGTCGTTCCCGGGGTGAAGAGCGGGAGTCCGATCCGTCCGTCGCGCAGGAAGGCTATTTGCTGAGTAGCGCGCTCGGCCTTCTCGGCCTGTTGCTCGCCTTCACCTTCTCCATGGTGATCAACCGGTACGAGACCCGGCGCGAGCTGGTCACCAGGGAAGCCAATGCGATCGGCACGTCCTACCTGCGCGCCCAGCTTCTCGACGAGCCGCACCGGAGCCGGCTCACCGGGCTTCTCGTCGCCTACACGGATAACCGCATCAAGCTGGCGAGCGCCGAGGATCAGAGCGCCTATTTGGCGACCAACGACGACCTACTCACGCAAATCTGGGCAGCCGTCAGCGCGGCACGCGAATCTGCGCTCGAGCACGGCCTGACCACCTCGCTCCTTCAAACCTACAATGAGGTCATCGATCTCGACACCGAGCGCAAGCTCGCATGGGACCTGCGTGTCCCCAATGAAGTCCTGATCCTTCTGCTCGTCTTTCTGGCCGTGACCGCCGGAGTCGTCGGCCATCAAGTCGACGGACCCCGCGGCAAGCGCGCGGCCCTGGTGCTGTTCGTTCTCCTGGCACTCTCGATCACGGTCATCACCGACATCAACCGGCCGATCTCGGGCAGTGCGCGGGAATCCCAAAAAGCGATGGAGATGCTGCTCGCCTCGTTGAAAGCGCAGCCTCCTCGCGTGTTCGACCAGTTCAAGCCGCAGCAAGCGGCCGTCGTGACCAATGCGCACTGAATCCAAATGGCATCGCCTCGCGGCGGCCGCCTGTTGCCTGGGCCCTGCGAGCGGCTGCGTGCAGGGCAACGACTACTCCAGGCCGGAAGTCGAAGTACCGGCTGCCTACCGTTCCGCCGGACCGCAAGCCGCGGCGTTACTCACCCGGGATCACTGGTGGACCGCCTATGGGGACCGGCATCTCGACGTCCTTGTCGATGAGGCGCTTGCGAACAATCGCGACCTTCGCATCGCGACGGCGCGCGTCGATGAATTCTCGGCGATTCTCGCCGGCACGAAATCGCAGGGACTGCCGCAGATAGGCTACGGACTGAGCGGCTCCCGAGCGCGCGCAAGCGAAGAGAAGATCCCGCCCATCGTCGACCCGAAGAGCACGACTTTCAGCGCGCTCCTTTCGGCGAGTTGGGAAATCGATCTCTGGGGCAGGATCCGCCGCGAAACGGAGGCCGCACGAGCCAATTTGCTCGCCAGCGAGGAAGGCAGGCGCGGAGTTACGCTGACCCTCATTTCGTCGGTGATCATCAGCTACATCACGTTGCTCGATCTCGACGAGCAATTGCGCGTTTCGGAAGCCACCGTCGCGGGGCGTGCGAAGTCCGTCGACGTCTTCGAGAAACGGTTGGCTGCCGGGTGGGTCTCCGAATTCGAGATGGCCCAGGTGAGAGGCGAATACGAATCCGCGGTCGCGTCCGTTCCGCCCGTCCGGCAGGCGATCGCTGTTCAGGAGAACGCGCTCTCCGTGCTGGTGGGCCGCAATCCCGGCCCAATCCAGCGCGCGACTCCGCAGGAGCTTGCGGCGTTTCACCAGCTGAACGTTCCGGCCGGGATTCCGTCGGAATTGCTGATCCGGCGGCCGGACATCCTGCAGGCCGAGCAGCAATTGATCGCGTCCAATGCGCTGATCGGAGCAGCTCGGGCGCTCTACTTTCCCCGGATTACTCTGACCGGACTATTCGGTTTCGCGAGTGGATCGCTCGGCAACCTGTTCAGTGGCCCCGCCAACACGTGGTCTTTCACGGGCGACGTGGCGGGTCCGATCTACACGGGCGGGGGGATTACTGCGGCGGTCGACCAGGCCGAGGCGCGGAGAGAGCAGTCGCTCGCCAATTACGAACTCGTCATCCAGAACGCCTTCCGTGACGTCGACGACTCCCTCGTTGCGGTTCGCGAGGCCGCCGAGTTCCGCGAAGCGATCGGCCGGCGCGTGGCTACGCTCAGGCGCGGCGTCGAACTTGCCAACGAACGCTACGAGAACGGCTATTCGGACTATCTCGAAGTCCTCGATACCGAGCGCAGCCTGTTCTCCGCCGAACTCCAATACGCGTCGGCGCGCGGGGACTATCAGCGCGCATTAGTCAGTCTTTACCGGGCGCTCGGCGGCGATTGGACGACCCTTCCGCCAACAGCGGCGGCCACACCAGCGGGGGCGAGAAACCAATGAACGATACCTCGCAACCCGTAGCAACCGAGATCGACGTTGGAACCGGCACCCCGCCGCCCAATCCGATGCGGAAGATCATCCTGGTCGCGCTTGGGCTCCTATTGATCCTGTTCGTCTATCACGTGCTTTCGGACCGCTATACGCCGTACACGTCGCAGGCCCGGGTCGAGACGTTCCTGACGCAGGTCGCGCCCGAGGTTGCCGGCGACGTCCTCGAAGTCGGTGTGAAGGACAATAGCGCGGTCAGGAAGGGCCAGATTCTTTTCCGCATCGACCCGGAGCCATACAAGGTCGCGGTCCGCTCGGCGGAAGCGAACCTTTCGGTCGCCCTCCAGGGCTCCGACGTCTCCGTCGCCGATATCGCCGCCGCGGAAGCGGGGATCCGCAAGCAGCGCGCGGACCTCGCGGCCACGCGCGAGCTCAATCAGATCGTCAACGACCTTGTCGGCAAGCGCGCGCTGGCCGAAACCCAGGGCATCCGGGCGCGCGCGGAGGTGCTGAAAACGGAGGCGGATCTCTCCAAGGCGCGAGCCGATCTCGAGCGCGCTCGAGCGAACCTTGGATCACCGGGCATGAACAATCCCAAAGTCCGGCAGGCCGTGGCGGCGCTCGACCAGGCTCGTCTCGATCTCCGCAACACGGAAGTTCGCGCTCCTTCAAATGGTGTCGTCACCAACCTTCGCCTGGCACCGGGACAATATGTCGCGCCGGGCCAGCCGTTGGTGAGCTATCTTGAGAACGGGCCGCGCTGGATCTCGGCCGACATGCGCGAGAACCAGCTCGGCAACGTGAAGCCCGGCCAGGACGTCACGATCGCGCTCGACATCAAGCCGGGCAAGCTCTTCAAAGGCAAGGTTCACAGCATTGGCTGGGGCGTCAGCCAGGGCGATGAGGCTCCGACAGGTCAACTGTCATCGATGCCCGCCGATCAGGGCTGGCTTCGTGACCCGCAGCGGTTCCCGGTGCGGATATTGGTGCTTCCCGATGAGGCGAGGAACGCGGGGATCGACGTCGGCCGGAGCGGTGCGCAGGCCAACGTCATCATCTACACCGGCGACAATGTCATCATGAATCCGATCGGCCGGCTCTGGATCCGGATCGTCGCGCTGCTCAGCTACCTGCAATAGTCATGGCGATTGCGCTCACGTCTCGAAGCGCGCCAATGGATCCGGCGGAAAGGGCGCGACTGCATTTCGTCCTTCGCTTCAGCGTCGGGACGACGGCATCCTTCGTCATATGCGAATGGATGGGATGGCAGCCGTCGGCGCTCGCTCCAGTCTTGACCGGAGTCCTCCTCGCCAACCTGCCGGTCTCGCCTCCTCCGAAGATCGGGATCGCGCTCGTCATCGTCATGGCCCTGTCGGCCTGGTTCTCGTTCTTCCTTACGACCTATTTCAATCAGACTCCGCATCTCTTGTTCGGGATCATCGGGCTGATCCTCTTCCTGATCTTCGCGGGACTGGCTCAGGCAAAGGCGCAACTTCCGCTGACCCTGCTTTTGATCTGCATCACGGTCGTGCCGGTCATCACTCTGACGCTTTCGCAATATGCGGGCATTTTCCCAGGGCTGCTGGTTCGTTCGATGGGGCTCGCGATCATCTTCACGTGGATCGCCTACGCCATCTGGCCGCTGCCTTCGCCGAAAAGCGCGGATCCGCCCGCCGTTCCATCCGCTTCGCCTGCTGCGACTGCCCTTGTCGGCACCGCGATCGTCCTGCCTCTGATGCTCGCCTATTTGCTCTATGGCTGGACCGATGCGATCCCCGTTCTGCTGACGACCGCACTGATCGTCGCCAAAATGGAAGAGGAGCGCGGAGCAGCCAGCGCCTGGGCGAAGCTCCTCGGGAACTTCCTCGGAGGCTTCGTCGCCGTGGTGGCCTATTACGTCCTGGCGATCGCGCCTTCGCTCGCTACGCTGGCCCTCATCACGTTCCTCATCGGGTTCGGCTTCGCGATTCACATTGTGAAGGGCGGAGTACGCGGTGGGAATGCGTTGATCGCCTACAACGCGACGATGGTCATCCTCGGACTGGCGCTTCTTAAGGGTCCCGCGAACTCGGGAACTTGGGGAGCCCGTGTCGTGCAGTTCGGGATCGCCTGCACGTTCGCCGTCGGGATGATGTACCTGCTCCTGCCTCGATTGAAGCGAAGGGCGGGCAGTCCGACAGTCTCCTAGTCGAGAAAAAGCCGGCCCGGGTTTCCCCGGACCGGCTCTTTCGTCTCGCTGACCGTCAGCCGCGCTCTGGCGCCGGCGGCGGCGGCGGAGGCGGTGGCGGTGGTGCCGGACAGACGTCCGTCGCCAGGATCACCGTTCCGTCCGGGCACGTCTGCGTCGCCGGAGGCGGCGGAGGCGGCGGCGGCGGCGGTGGTGGCGGCGGCGGTGGCGGCAGTGGCGGCTCGCCGCCGAAGTTGTAGGTCAGCGTCAGCGCCAAGCTGTGCATGCGGATTTTCGATTCGAAGTCCGCAAACAGGATTGCATCGGTGGTTTGGTCGACGAGAACAGGTGCTCCTGCGGCGTCGAGAACGGTCAGCCGGTCCGGATTTCCAAGGAACGCAACGCCGGTCGAATCGGTGAAATGCAGGCTGCCGGTCGAGAAATATTTATATCTCAGGCCAACATCGATGTTGGGGCTTAGCGCATAAGATGCGCCAAGGATGAGTTGCCACGCGAACGCCCCATCCTTCTCGTTGATCAGCTTCGACTTGGCCCAGCCGGCGCCAACGCCGCCCTGGAACGAGAAGCCGTCCGGATCGCCGACGTCGATCAGGCCGTTGAGCATGAATGACAAGGTGCCGACGGCCTCGTCGAGATTGATATCGGAGGCGGAAATCGGACCCAATCCCGGTGCTCCGAAATCGGGTGCGGCCGAAGGCCGGTTCAGGTTCGTATTGAGCGCCGCGATGAAGCTGTCGTCGAATGACAGATCGTCGAGGTTCGCATGCTTCCAGTCGACCTCGCCTTCGACACGGAACATTCCGAAGTCGTAGCCCCCGAAGAAGCCGATCTCGTAACCGGTCTTCGCATCGAGGCTGATGACATCGCTGAATACGGCGTCGGCTGGCCCTACGGGCGTGGCGGGAGGTATTGGGCCACCCGTGATCACCGGATCGTTGACCGTCGTATAATCGACGAGGACGTTCGCGTCCGAATCCCGCGGGAAAACGACGCCGGCTTCGACGCCGACGTAGGCCGATCCGTCACGAGCATGTGCAGGTGCTGCAATCGCGGCAACCGCAACAGCGGCAAGAAGATATTTTCGCATGATTTATCCCTTGTTTTGTCGGTCGTGACCGGATCGGAAGCATTTGGAGCGCCCCCGAACAGGAATCACGACGAAGGGTTTAGTCGTGCATTGACTGGCCAAAATCGGGGATACTCCCGACACTTCGTCCAGACCTTCGGGGTTTCCATGGATAGTTCGACCAGCATGCAGAGGGGAATCTGCCAGCCTCCGGAGGAGAGCTGAAATGCGGTTCAATTGGCGAAATCTGCTGCTTGTTGCCAGCGCGACACAATTGGCGCTTGCAGGCTGCGCCACTCCACACCGCCTGCCGGCGGTGCCGGTCGCCGAGGCCACTCAGGCGATCCCGAACGCCGGTCCGGTCCGATTTCTCGTCACCCGCGAGACGGGCACCTTCGAGGCCGAGGCACGCAGGTCGCTGGCGAAGGAACAGCAATGGCTCGCCGGCCAGGGCCGGACCGACCTTCCTCCAGCTTACTTTCTCGCCATCTCCGGCGGGGGTGACAATGGAGCCTATGGCGCCGGCTTCCTCAACGGCTGGTCCGAGGCCGGCACCCGGCCCCAGTTCAAGGTCGTGACGGGCGTCAGCACCGGAGCCCTGATCTCGCCGTTCGCCTTCCTCGGGCCGAAGTACGACTATGTGCTAAGGAGGGTCTACACGGAGACCTCGCAGAAGGACATTTTCAAGAAGCGGGGCATCGTCAAGGGCATCTTCGGCGATGCCATGGCGGACTCGCGCCCGCTCGCCGGCGTTATTGAGTCATACGTGACCGCTGAACTGCTGAGCGAGATTGCAACGGAATATGCCAAGGGGCGACTCCTGCTCGTCGGGACCGCCAACCTGGACTCGCTGGAGCCCGTCATTTGGAACATGACGGCAATCGCGGCGAGCAAGGATCCAGGCGCCAAGAGACTGTTCGAAAGCGTGCTGCTCGCCTCGGCGTCGATCCCCGGGGCATTTCCTCCCGTGATGATCGACGTGAACGTCAACGGCGCTCGTTATCAGGAAATGCACGTCGATGGCGGCACGATGGCGCAGGTGTTCCTTTATCCGCCGTCGATTTCCGTCGCGAACGCTCCGCAGCGCAAGCGTGTTCTCTACATCATCCGCAATGCTCGGCTCGATCCGGACTGGTCGAGCGTCGAGCGCAGGACGTTGAGCATCGCCACTCGGGCGATCGGATCGCTGACGAGGACGCAGGGCATGGGCGACCTCTACCGAATCTTCGCCACCACGCAGCGCGACGGCATCGACTATAACCTCACCTACATACCGGCGACATTCAACACGCCGCACAATGAGGAATTCGACACCGCCTACATGCGGTCGCTGTACGCCGTCGGAGAGCAGGCCGCGAAGGGCGGCTATCAATGGCAGAAATATCCCCCCGGCTTCGAAGCGCCGATCCAGGCTTCGGCGGCCGGTCCTGGCAATTGACCCACGCCAGGCGCTCGATTCTTCCGTCCCTTTAGGGTTTGTCCTGATGGAGATGATGCCGAGTGGATGCGACGCCTGCCCATCGGTTCACCA
>DASSFK010000407.1:0-2444 GCA_035694565.1 Sphingomicrobium sp. | reverse complement strand
TCCCAGTGCGGAAAGATGTGGAAGCTTGGGCTGACCCACGACCATCCGTAGGGATATTTGCTCACCACCAGCCGGTCGCCCTTGAGCAGGCTCGGCATCATCGATTCCGACGGGATGTAGAAGGGCTTGGCGACGAAGCTGTGGAACAGCAGGACGGCGAGCAGGACCCAGAGCAGGCCCTTGATCTCCCGCCACAGCGCGGACCCCTTCGATTCCTTGGTTTCGGGAGCGGCAACCGCTTGGGGCTCGGCGCTCGCTTCGGGAACAGTGTCGGTCAATCAGGGCTCCAACTTGCGGGCTTCGAGGATCACAAACGCCTGAGCCCAGGGATAATCGTCGGTCATCGTCAGATGTATGTCGATGGCGTGGCCTTCCGGCGCAAGGGCGTCAAGCCGCGCCTTGGCTCCGCCGGCGAGGCGGAGTGTCGGAGCGCCCGAGGGCGCGTTCTCAACGCCAATGTCTTTCATGTAGACGCCGCGCTTGAAGCCGGTTCCGACGGCCTTCGAGAAGGCTTCCTTGGCGGCGAAGCGCTTTGCAAGGGTTCCGGCGCGCGTGTGCGGTCGCGATTGCGCCTTCGCTCTTTCGACGTCGGTGAAGACGCGGTTGAGGAAGCGCTCGCCGAAGCGCTCGAGCGAATTCTCGATCCGCTCGATGTTGCAGAGGTCGGAGCCGATGCCGACGATCATCCGGCCCTCGGAAGGAGGTGGGAGACGATCAGCACGAGGAGCAGGAGCAGGAGAGCGACAGCCGAAAAGGTGACCGACCTTTCGGCTCTCGACCAGGCGCGCCAGCCCAGGACCAGGGCCGCCAGGCCGGGAACGATCACGATCTCCGGATAATAAGGCGATCGGTTCGCCGGACCCAATGCGCCGACGACCATGAACGCCAGCGCGAAGGCGATGGCCAGACCGGCGAGGTAACGCCTTCCCATGCGTTGGGATCGCATCACCGTGCCTGATCCATCAGCTCGCGCATCCGGCGGACGCTCGCATCGAGGCCGGTGAAGATCGCTTCCCCGATCAGGAAGTGGCCGATGTTGAGCTCGGCGATCTGCGGGATGGCGGCGACGGGCACGACATTCTCGAAGGTCAGCCCGTGACCCGCGTGCGGCTCGATACCGTTCTTCACGGCAAGCGCCGCGCAATCGGAAATGCGCTTGAGCTCGGTCGTGCGATCCTCGCCGGTGACATGGGCATAGCGTCCGGTATGGAACTCGACGACCTGGGCGCCGAGCCGCAAGGCGGCATCGACCTGACGCTCGGATGGCTCGATGAACAGGCTGACCCGGATTCCGGCGGACGCGAGCTTTGCGACGAACGGTTCCAGGTGATCACGCTGTCCGGCGGCGTCGAGCCCGCCCTCGGTCGTCCGTTCCTCACGCCGTTCGGGAACGATGCAAGCGGCATGGGGTCGGTGCCGAAGCGCGATCGCCAGCATCTCCTCGGTCGCCGCCATCTCGAGGTTCAGCGGAAGATCGATCTCGGCCATTAGCCGGTCGATGTCCCTGTCGGTGATGTGCCGCCGATCCTCGCGGAGGTGGGCGGTGATCCCGTCGGCGCCCGCGTCGGCAGCAAGGATCGCCGCCCGGACCGGATCGGGAAAATCGCCGCCGCGCGCGTTCCTGATGGTCGCGACGTGATCGATGTTTACGCCAAGGCGCAGGCCATTGATCATGCCTTGAGGTCGCGGCTCCCGGGCTTCTCCGCCGGCAAGGCGGCAAGCTCCGCAGGGAGGTCATCGGCCGGATAGTCCGGCACATCCAGCTGGACCAGCGAGACCAGCGGCACTCCGATATCGGCGCGGCCGTTCGAGCGATCGATGAGGCATGCGGCCCCGAGCAGATTGCCGCTGTAGCGGCGAATGGCGGCGATGCATTCGCGCGACGACAGTCCCGTGGTCACGATGTCCTCGACCATGACGATCCGGGCGCTCTCGGGAATCCGGAACCCGCGGCGGAGACGGAACTCCCCTTCCTCGCGCTCGACGAAGACGGCCGGACAGCCAAGGGCCCGAGCCGTTTCGTAGCCCGGCAGGATCCCGCCCATCGCGGGCGAGACGATCAGGTCGACGTCTCCGAATCGATCCCGGATCTTGGCGGCAAGAGCGCGGCAGATCCGCTCCGTCCGATCGGGATATTGGAACACCCGCATCTTCTGGAGAAAGACCGGAGAGTGCCTGCCGGACGATAGGATGAAATGACCCTCGAGAAGCGCGTCGGACGCGCGAAACTCGTCCAGCACTTCGTCTTCGGTCATCTTGTCTCCTTCCGTCCGGCGACGGCTGAATAGGCCCCGCGGACAGCCGCTTCAACACCTGTGGATGAGGCGCTTGAGAGAGCGAAAAGCCGTGCCTATAAGGCCGCTGATTCAAGGGGGCCCGGTCGCGGTGCTCTTAGTCCCCAACCCAAGTCACCGGGGTGAACATGAAACTGATTGCATGGGCGA
>DASSFK010000406.1:0-2705 GCA_035694565.1 Sphingomicrobium sp. | reverse complement strand
GGCAGACAATCTGCGAGCCGTCCAATCGGCAGCGCGATGAACCGTAAATCCTGACCCCGGAATATCGGCAGTTGCTTCATGGCCCCGCGTCTGGTTTCCAGGCGCGGGGTTTGACTTTATCCTGATGGAGGTCGTTGCCGGCCCGTCTGCGATTCCAGGAACGCGACGCCGCGGCCAGGATGGGACCTATCGATCCGGTCCGTGTCCAGTGTGGATCAAGGTGTCAATCGGCTTGCAAATTTGACCCCCGATCGGCGTCCAATTTTGACCCTCTTGTTCGACGAGTCCGGGCGGTAGCGCTCGCGCCGTCGGAGCTGGTCAGGGTTGCGGAGACGGCGCGAGCGCGGGTTGTTGTGTGATCGTCGGCGCGGCTCTTGAAGCGCCAGCTGTCGTTTCCGGTTTCGATGATGTCGCAGTGATGGGTCAGGCGATCGAGCAGAGCGGTCGTCATCTTTGCATCCGTGAAGACACCCGGCCATTCACCGAAGGCGAGATTGGTAGTGACGATGATCGAAGTGCGCTCGTAGAGCCTGCTGATGAGGTGGAACAGGAGCTGGCCGCCGGACTGTGCGAAAGGCAGATAGCCGAGCTCGTCGAGAACGACGAAGTCCATACGGGTCAGGTGATCAGCAAGTCGTCCTTGCCTTGCATTGCGTGCTTCGGCTTCGAGCCGGTTGACGAGATCGACCACGTTGTAGAACCGGCCGCGGGCACCGGATCGAATGCAACTTCGCCCGATCGCGATCGCCAAATGGGTCTTGCCGGTACCGGTTCCGCCGATCAACACGGCATTACGCTGCTCGGCGATGAATCCACCGCCGGCGAGATCGCGCACCAGTGTTTCGTTGATCGGCGTACCGTCGAACTGGAAGCCATCGAGGTCCTTGGCGAGCGGCAGCTTGGCGATGGTGAGCTGGTATTTGATCGAGCGCGCCTGCTTCTCGTTGATCTCGGCAGTGAGCAGGTCGCCGATGATGCGCTGAGGCTCATGCTGGCGTTTGACGGCGGTGGCCATTATCTCGTCGAAAGCGGCCTTCATACCGTAGAGTTGGAGTTCGCCCATAAGGTCGAACAGCTGGGATCGTTCCATCAGATGGTCCTCCTGAGGTTGTCGTAACGGGCACAATCGGCGACGGGTGCGTGACGCAGCGTCAGCGCCGCGGGCGTGAGGATGTTGGCGGGCGGGGCGGGATTGCGCTGGCGAGCCAAAATGTTGAGAACGACGTCGGCGGAGTGGACGCCCTGCGCGATCGCTTCGATGCAGGCCGCCTCGACTGCTGGCAGCCCGTCGGTGAGCACCGCGGTGAGAATGTCGACCATCTGCCGATTACCGTCGTCGACGCTGGCGAGCTTGCGCCGCACGCGTTCCATCGCGGCCGGCAGAACCCAGTCCTTGAAGGGCGCGCCGTTGCGCAGGGCGCCTGGCTTGCGGGCAAGCACCGGCACGTAGTGCCAGGGGTCGTAGGTCGTGTCGCCGCGGCCGAACGAGCGAGGATGTTCACCGACGATACGGCCATCCTGGCGGATCACGATGCGGTCTGCATAAGCATGGACTTCGACCGGACACCCGACCGCGCTCGCGGCCACCGAGTACTTGTTGTTGTCGAAGCGCACCAGGCAGGTCTTCGAGACCGATGCCGGCACTGCATGGAATCCATCGAACCTGCCGGCATACGGAACGAGCTTCGGCCGCTCTGCCTCAAACACCTCCCAGATCGTCTGCTCGGTCAGTTCCGGATGGTGATGCGCTTTGGCGTAAGCGATGCATTTGTCGAGCAACCAAGCGTTCATCTCGTCATAGGTCTTGAAGCGCAGCCGCGGCGTGAAGAAGCGCTCGCGGACGAGCCCGACCTGGTTCTCAACCTGCCCCTTCTCCCAGCCCGATGCCGGCGTGCAGGCAACCGGATCGACGAGATAATGGCTGCACATCTGCAGGAAGCGGCGATTGTAGACGCGGTTCTTGCCGACGAGGACCGTCTCCACCGCAGTTTTCATGTTGTCGTAGATGCCGCGTCCGCAGGTCCCTTTGAACAGCGCGAAGGCGCGGTCATGGGCATCGAACACCATTTCCTGGGTCTCGCGCGGATAGGCGCGCACGAACAACATGCGGCTATGGCAAAGCCGCACGTGGGCGACCTTCACGATCACTGTCACCCCGCTCAGCAGGACGACTTCGTGGCTCCAGTCGAACTGGTAGGCTTCCCCCGGCGCGAAGCTCAGTGGGACGTAGGCCGCAGCCGTCGCTGTCCCATGCTGCTTGGCCCATCGCTTCGCATAGCGGCGTAGCGCATCGTAGCCGCCGTCATAGCCGAGCCCGCGCAGTTCCTCGAAGATCCGGATCAGCGTCAGCTGTTCGCGAGCAGGCTTGGCCGCATTGCCTTCCAGCAGTTCGTCGAGCGCAGCTGTCCATCGACCCAGCTTTGGCCGTGGTTGGACGTTGCGCTCGTACTCGAACGAGGTCTCCCCCGACCGCAGCACCTTGCGGACCGTGTTCCGGGACATCCCGAGGTCCCGTGCAATTTCCCGGATCGTCTTGCCCTTGACGAAGTGCTCGCGCCGAATCCGCGCAACCGTCTCCACGACCAACATCCCCCGACCACCCGCTCCGAATCAAAGCGGGAAGCGCATCAGGCCAACTTGTAGGGGGTCAATTTTGGACGCCGATCCCCCGGCTCAGGGGGTCAAAATTGCACGCCGAATAACAG
>DASSFK010000405.1:0-7583 GCA_035694565.1 Sphingomicrobium sp. | reverse complement strand
TGCCAGAAGAGCGAGCAGGATTTCGGTAAATGCGCCGTTTGTCATGACGCGAGACCTAGACGGCAGGGCTTTCCAAACCGTAACCGCGCCCTCGAATGGCTGAGTTCGATGTCCTGATCGTCGGCGGCGGAATCGCCGGAGCGAGCCTTGGAGCACAGATTGCCGGGCAGGCGCGGACAGCCATCATCGAGGCGGAATCGCACTGCGGATTGCACGCGACCGGCCGCTCCGCGGCATTCTGGCTGGAGAGCTATGGCGGCCCGAATGTCGCGGTGCTGAGTGCGGCTTCACATGATTTTCTGGAGCGGCCGCCGGACGACTTTTCGGGCCATGGTTTCCTGAGGACTCGCGGAGCGCTTCATCTTACTCGTGACGAGCTTCCGAAACTGCCTCCGGGCGTTCCCTCCCGCTTGATCGAGCGCGAAGAGCTTGAGCGAATACTCCCGGGAGTGCGCCCCGACTGGCGGCGGGCCCTCCTCGAACCGGGCTGCGCGGACATCGATGTTGCTGGCCTCCATGCCGCGTATCTGCGCCAGTTTCGGCAAGGGGGCGGGGAGGTTGCGACGGACTCGCGGCTGATCGCAGCCACCCATCGCCAGGGCGAATGGACCGTTCGACTGGACGACGGCTCGACCATTCACGCCGCGACCTTGGTCAATGCGGCGGGGGCCTGGGCCGATCCGGTTGCCGAGGCCTGTGGCGTCCGCCCGATCGGGATCGCGCCCAAACGGCGAACGATGGTGCAATTGCGGGTCGGACGGACCGATCTTCGTGATCTGCCGCTGGTCGATGACGCAGCCGGCACTTTCTACTTCAAGGGTGAGGGCGACCGCTCGATCTGGCTTACTCCCCACGACGAAATCGAAAGCGCTCCTTGCGACGCCGCACCGGACGAAATCGACATTGCAACGGCCATCGATCGATTTGAGCAGGCGGTGGACTGGCCGGTTGAAGCCGTCGAACGAAGCTGGGCGGGTCTGAGGAGCTTTGCCGCGGATCGAGTGCCGGTTTACGGATTCGATCCCGACGTTCCGTCGTTCTTTTGGTGCGTCGGCCAAGGTGGATTCGGTATCCAGACAGCGCCCGCAGCAAGCTCTCTGGCCGCAAGCCTCCTGCTTCGGAAAGAGCCGGAAGCCGCGCTCTCGAACATTCGTTCGACGATCTATTCACCTGCTCGCTTTCGGAGTTAATTTTTCCGTTCACGCAATGGCTTAGCGTTAACGGCGAAGCGAAGCCTCACGCGGTCCAATTGCCGGAACTTGGCTATGCCTGCCGGCCCATCGGACTACTCATTGGTAATTGCCGGCCGAACGGGCCGGGGCGTTCCAGTTTTCCGTGGGGGGACAATCGCCGGTGGGCGTTTCCAGCATATTCAGATTCGCATCTCGCGACATCGCAATCGACCTCGGCACGGCCAATACCGTCGTCTACGTGAAGGGCAGGGGGATCGTGATCAACGAGCCATCCGTCGTCGCGATGGAATGGATCAACGGAATCCGGAAAGTCCGAGCGGTCGGCGACGACGCCAAGCTGATGCTCGGCAAGACCCCGGATAACATCAAGACCATCCGCCCGCTCAAAAGCGGGGTCATCGCCGATCTCGAAGTCGCCGAACAGATGATCAAGCATTTCATCAGCAAGGCGCAGGCCGGCGGGAGCCGGTTCTCGAGCAGTCCCGAGGTGGTGATCTGTGTCCCCTCCGGCGCGACTTCGGTCGAGCGCCGGGCGATTCGCGACGCCGTTTCAAACGCGGGTGCCGGCAAGGTGTCGCTGATCGACGAGCCCATGGCCGCGGCAATCGGCGCCGGCCTTCCCGTCCGCGATCCGATCGGGTCGATGGTCGTCGACATTGGCGGAGGCACGACCGAGGTCGGCGTCATCTCGCTTCAGGGGCTCGCCTATTGCGAGTCATCCCGTGTCGGCGGCGACAAGATGGATGAGGCCCTCTCCTCCTACGTTCGACGGAACTACAATTTGCTGATCGGCGAGGGGACGTCCGAACGGGTCAAGATGGAGATCGGCGCCGCGAAAAAGACCCCCGAATCGGACGACATTTCCACCTATGTCCGTGGGCGAGACGTCGCTCGCGGAGTGCCGAGCGAAATCATGCTGACCCAGGCCCAGGTCGCCGACGCGGTCTCGGAGCCGGTGGCCCGCATTGTCCACGTCGTCCGTTCGGCGCTGGAGCACACGCAGCCGGAGATTGCCGCGGATGTCATCGACGCCGGGATCACAATGACCGGCGGTGGATCGCTTCTGCGCGAGATCGCGACGGTGCTGGAATATGAAACCGGGCTGCCGGTTCGAGTCGCCGAGAATCCGCTGACCTGCGTCGCGGAAGGAGCCGGGCAGACACTTGAGGACCCGACCTATCGCGGAGCGCTTCTGGCGATCTAGGCGGAAGCCTTGAACTTGTCGGCCGCGGCGCAGGCAAGGGCATCGACCCGGTCGTTCTCGGGGTGCCCGCTGTGGCCCTTCACCCAATGCCAGTCGACGCGATGTGGTGCACAGGCGTCGATAAGCTGCTGCCAGAGCTCGGCATTTTTCACCGGCTTCCTGTCGGAGGTCTTCCAGCCGTTTCGCCGCCAACCGTGGATCCACTTCGTCATTCCGTCGCGGACATAGTTGCTGTCCGTGAACAGTTGGACCCTGCAAGGTCGCTTCAAAGCTTCAAGCGCCTTGATCGCGGCCATCAATTCCATTCGATTGTTGGTGGTCAGCGCCTCGCCGCCGGACAGCTCGAGTTCCTTCGATCCGGTCCGCAGAAGTACGCCCCATCCGCCCGGACCGGGGTTTCCGCGGCACGCTCCGTCACTGAAGATTTCGACCTTGGGAAGCTCCGTCACTAGGCAACGAGCTCGCGGGGAAGCTTGAAGGTCATGCGCTCGGGAGTGTGGTCGGCAATCTCTTCGGTCACCTCGAACCGCTGGCGAAGCGCGGCCAGGACTTCTCGGACCAGAAGCTCGGGAGCGGACGCGCCGGCCGTAAGCCCGATCGTCGAGGGCCGGCCAAGCCAATCCCAGTCGATGTCGGCCGCCCGCTCGATCAGCCGCGATGGGACCTCGAGTCGCTCAGCGACTTCGGCGAGGCGCAGTGAATTGCTGCTGTTCGGAGCGCCGATCACCAGCAACCGCTCGCATTCCAGCGCAATTGCCTTCACGGCCGCTTGCCGGTTCGACGTCGCATAGCAAATGTCCTCGCTGCGCGGTGCCCGGATCTCGGGGAAGCGCTCCTTCAGCGCGCCGACCACCGCTGCCGTGTCGTCCACGGACAGGGTGGTCTGCGTGAGGAACGCGAGATTATGGGGCGGAACCTCGACCGTCTCGACATCGGCGACGGTCTCGACGAGGGTGATGCAGCCCGCGGGGACCTGGCCGAACGTCCCGATCACTTCCGGATGGCCGGCGTGACCGATGAACAGAATATGCCGGCCTTCCTCGATCAGCCTCTCCGCCTGACGGTGGACCTTGGACACGAGCGGGCAGGTGGCGTCGACATAGGTGAGGTTACGATTCTGCGCTTCGGCCGGGACCGACTTCGGGACCCCGTGAGCGGAAAAGACGACCGGGCGATCGTCCGGAACCTCGTCCAGTTCGTCGACGAAGATCGCGCCCATGCCCTTCAGCCGTTCGACGACGAAGCGGTTATGAACGATCTCGTGGCGAACGTAGACGGGCGCGCCGAAGCGCTCGAGAGCAAGCTCGACAATCTGGATGGCGCGATCCACGCCGGCGCAGAAGCCGCGGGGGGCCGCGATCAGGACTCGAAGGTTAGGCTTGGGTTCAGGCATTCGAGCGCCATGTAAGCCATCGCTTGCAGCCTTTGAAGGCGGTTCCTATGAAGCATTGCGACTTGTCCAGGCCGCCAAGGAACCCAAGCCCAGTGAAGCTTCGCCTAATTCCGCTGATGATTCTCGCCCTCCTTCCGGCCTGCAACCGCCAGGGCACCCTCGAGAACGGGGGCATGTACGTTCGCCGCAGCTCGTGCCCGATCCCGGGCATCATTGCCGGTACTGGCGACGTCACCCTCTTCAATCCCGCCAACAGCGTCACTGCCGATGCGATCGACGTGACCGCGACGATCACCAACTTGCACGCAAGCTGCGACGAAACTGGCAACGACGTCATTTCGACGCTGAGCTTCGACGTGGTCGCGACCCGCCGCGACCCGACTGCCGCCCGGCAGGTCGTGCTGCCGTATTTCGACGTCGGTCTTCAGGCCGGCAACCAGGTGGTCACGAAACGGCTCGGCCGGGTCGGTCTCGATTTTGCTCCGGGAAGCTATCGCGCCCAGACGACGGGCCAGGCGACGATTCGGGTCAATCGCGGCGCGGCTACGCTTCCGGCCGACATTCAGAAGCAGCTCAGCCGGCCCCGCAAGGCCGGTCAGGCGGACGCAGCGATCGATCCGATGAGCGATCCTGCCGTTCGCGCTGCGGTCGCCAATGCGACGTTCGAGCATCTGGTCGGCTTCCAGCTGACCGAACAGCAGCTCCGCTACAACGTCACGCGCTAGGGTCAGACCGCATCCGGCGTTGACTTCGCGAGCGCGTGAAGCCAGAGCCTGACGCCGTCTCCGGCGGGCTTTTCCGCCGGAAGGCCGCGCGGGAGAGTTCGCGATTGCCCTCAAAGGGTTGTCGTGGCGCCGAAGGAGCAACCGCCCCCGGAATCTCTCAGGCAAAGGGACCGCGCGCGCCTGACAGTCTGGAAAGCGTCCGCCGCGACAGCGGAGGACCACCGAAGGGGTAAGCCGGCTTGCCGGCGAAAGCTCTCAGGTCGCGCGACAGACGGGGGCGACGGCGTCGAACGGGATGATTCCGCGCGGCTGTCGCAACCGGAGCGCCATGATGAGCAGAGAAGTCCACAACGGCCCAACCGACGAGAGCCAGGCGCGAGGAGAGCCGTACAGCGGCGATCCGCAGGGTGGCACCGGCCTGACCGAGACCCCGCTGGAAAAGCTCCCCCTCGACGAATGGCATCGCCGCCACGGTGGTCGAATGGTCCCGTTCGCCGGCTACGAAATGGCCGTCCAGTACGAAGGCATCATCGCCGAGCACCTTTGGGTGCGCGAAAGCGCCGGCCTGTTCGACGTCAGTCACATGGGTCAGATCCTGTTCCACGGAAGCCAGGTCGACTCCGCGCTGGAAACGCTGCTCCCGGGCGAGCTCAAGCTCCTCGGCGACATGAAGCTGCGTTACTCGCTGCTTCTGGCCGAGGACGGCACCATCATCGACGACCTGATGGCGACGCGCCGCGGCGAGGAATTTTACCTGGTCGTGAATGGCGCAACGAAGCGGGGCGACCTCGAGGTCTTCGAGAGCCTTCTTCCGCGCGGCACGGTCATGGACCACATGAAGGGGCAGGCGCTGCTCGCGCTTCAGGGACCGAAAGCCGTCGAGGTTCTCGAGGCGGTCGCTCCTGGCGTCTCGGAACTCGGCTTCATGCAGGGCGGGCCGTTCCGGGTCGTCGGCCATCAGGCCTGGATCAGCCGCTCGGGCTATACCGGTGAGGACGGTTTCGAGATTTCGATCCATTCGACGGCGGCGCAGACGATCGCGGACTGGCTGGTCGGTGATGAGCGGGTGAAGCCGATCGGTCTCGGCGCGCGCGATTCGCTTCGATTGGAGGCCGGGCTTCCGCTCTACGGTCACGACATCGACAGGACGACGACGCCGGTGATGGCCGGGCTGACGTTCGCAATCAACAAGCGTCGCCGCGCCGAGGGGGGTTTCCCGGGATTCGCTCGAATTCTCGGAGAGCTCGAAAATGGCGCGCCGCAGAAGCGGGTCGGCTTCGACATCGAGGGGCGTCAGCCAGTGCGCGAGGGCGCGCTCGTGCTCGACGGCGAAGGCAATGAAATCGGACGCATCACCAGCGGCGGCTTTTCGCCAAGCCTGCAGCGACCGATCGCCATGGGCTATGTCGCGAGCCATCTCGCCGAGCCCGGCACGGTCCTGAAGGCCGAGCAGCGCGGAAAGCTATTCGACGTTCGCGTCACCACGATGCCGTTCGTCCCCCATCGCTATCACCGCAAGGGAGCAAGTGCATGACGGTCTATTTCACCCGCGAGCATGAATGGATCCGAGTCGAAGGCGACACGGCGACCGTCGGCATTTCAAACCACGCGCAGGAGGCGCTCGGCGACATCGTGTTCGCCGAAGTGCCGGAGGCGGGGCGCCGTCTGAACAAGGGCCAGGAAGCCGCCGTCGTGGAATCCGTGAAGGCGGCATCGGACGTCTATTCTCCGGTGGCGGGCGAAGTCGTCGAGGGGAACCAGGCGGTCGCGGACGACCCCGCGCTGATCAATCGAGATCCGGAAGGCGAGGGCTGGTTCTTCAAGCTCAAGCTTGACGATGCGCGTGAGGTCGAAGGCCTGATGGACGAAGGTTCCTATCGCGAGTGGGTGGCAACGCTCTGAGCGACATTATTGCCTCGACCAGCCGCTGGGACGCGGCGGACTATGCCCGGGTCGGTCGCTTCGTCTCCGACCTAGGCGAAGCCGCGCTCGACCTGCTCGACCCCCGGATTGGCGAGCGAATTCTCGATGTGGGCTGTGGAGATGGCGCTTTGACCCATAGAATCGTCGAGCGCGGTGCGGAGGTAGTGGGCGTCGACAATTCGGCTGAGCTGGTCGCTGCCGCTCGAGCGATCGGCATCGAAGTGCTCGAGATGGATGCGGCGGACATGATGTTCGACGGGGAGTTCGATGCGGCTTTCTCCAACGCCGCGCTGCACTGGATGTTCGACAAGGAACGTGTGGCCGAAGCGACCTTTCGCGCCCTGAAGCGGGACGGCCGCTACGCTGGTGAGATGGGTGGTGACGGCAATCTCGCGAAGCTGCGCGAGACGCTGGACGCGGAGCTCGTTGCACGCGGCTATCCGCCACCGCTCGAATCATCGAACTGGTATCCGTCGGTCGAAGAGTTCGCCGCGATCTATGAGGCCGCGGGCTTCACTGAGGTCGACGCCCGCCTGATCGAGCGCCCGACGCCGATGCCCAACGGCATTGGACAGTGGGTGACGACCTTTCGCCGCGGCTGGCTAGACCGCGCCGGCGTGCCCGAGGAAGAGCGAGCCGAGATCGGCCAGGCCGTTGCCGAAACCGTGGGCACCAACACTGCCGATTATGTCCGCCTTCGCTTCATCATGAGGAAGCCCAACTAGATGCGTTACTTGCCCCTGTCGGACGCCGACCGCAGCGCGATGCTGCAGACGATCGGCGCCGCGACTGTCGATGACCTGTTCAAGGATGTGCCGCCCGACGTCTTGCTGTCCACGCCGATTGGCGAGCTACCGCCGCACGCGTCCGAGCTCTCGGTCGAGCGCCAGCTGAGCGCTCTTGCCCGCAAGAATCTTGCGGCAGGCGAAGCGCCGTTCTTTCTCGGCTGCGGCGCTTACAAGCACCACATTCCGGCAAGCGTCGATCACATCATCCAGCGCGGCGAGTTCCTCACGGCTTACACGCCGTACCAGCCGGAAATCGCGCAGGGCACGCTGCAGGTGCTGTTCGAGTTCCAGACGCAGGTCGCGAGGCTGTTCGGCTGCGAAGTTGCGAATGCGTCGATGTACGACGGCTCGACGGCG
>DASSFK010000404.1:0-10411 GCA_035694565.1 Sphingomicrobium sp. | reverse complement strand
ACGGTTCAGTCGTCGATCACCTATACCTTGCGCGTCAATGTTGAAAACCTGACGCTAACCGGCGGCCTGTCGATCGATGGACGAGGGAACAGTCTCGACAACCTTATCGGTGGCAATGCGGGTTCGAACAAAATCTACGGACTGGACGGCGACGATCGACTCCTGGGATATGAAGGCGGCGACCGCCTCGACGGCGGTTCCGGCCTGGACGTCATGCGCGGTGGTCTCGGCGACGACACCTACTATGTCGACAATGCCGGCGATCGCCCGATCGAGGATGCCGGTGAAGGGACCGACAGCGTCTTCAGCTCGATCAGCTTCAGCCTCGCTTCGAACATCGAGAACCTGACCCTCACCGGCGCTGCGGTGCGCGCGACTGGCAATGCATCCGACAACCGGCTGGTCGGTAGCGACGGCGCCAACATCCTGAACGGCGGCGCCGGTTCGGACGTCATGCGCGGCGGGCTTGGCAATGACACCTATTACGTCGGTGAAGCCGGCGACACCGTGGTCGAAGCCTCGGGAGCAGGACGCGACCGCGTCTACACCAATGTCGACTTCACGCTTGGTGCCAATGTCGAAGACCTGTTCCTCCGCGGGTCGGATCCGCTGAGCGCGACCGGCAACAGCCTCGACAACGTGCTTCGTGGCAATGGAGCGTCGAACGAGCTGACGGGCGGTGCCGGAGCCGACGATCTTCGCGGCGGAGCTGGCGCCGATAGCTTCGTCTTTGCCGACGGCGACTTCGGCGGCCTGACCGCATCGACCAGCGACCGGATCATCGACTTCAGCCATGCCGAAGGCGATGTCATCGACCTCACTGGCGTCGATGCCAACAGCCTGCTCGCCGACCACCAGGCGTTCGACTTCATCGGCACAAATGCCTTCTCCAATGTCGCAGGCCAGCTTCGATTCGAGCAGGTCAACGGCAACACCTATGTCTACGGTGATATCGACGGCGACGGCATCGCCGACCTGATGATCCGCCTCGACGGCAACCAGACCCTCGTCGTCGGCGACTTCATTCTCTAGCGCTAATCGCCCGAGACCGGTTCGGCTGGGAGGCGCAATGTCCGCTCGCGCAAAAGCCGGGCCTTGAATAGCCGGTTGGCATGTCCTTTTTCTCGAATGTCGCCATGGCAAGGCGCTTGCCGCTGTCTTCACGCCAAACCACAATCCAGCGAATTGGCGCCTCCCCTGCCCTTGGGCAAATTGTCCGCTAACTCCTTGCAGTTGGGTCGGGCCGTTTGGGGTTGGCGTCGGGGACCACCCACATGGCATAGGGTACGATCAGCGCCGAGATCGTCAAAAAGACGCCGATAGCGACCGCCGGCCAACGCAACCACGGCGTGGGGATCAGCCAGGCTGCGTAAGTCAGCCCGCAGACGGTGCCGATCATCGCGAATGCCTTCACCCAATCGGCCGCTTTGAGTGGGCCAGTCTTTATTTGATCCGGCAACCGGTACTGAATGAACTCCGACAGTAGCTCGTCAGCAACTTCAATGAGCGGAGATAGCGAGCTAGCCCCGCTTCTCACGTCCTGTGTCGGGGCCTCAGACGTCAAGATGCCGTCTGCCGTCAAGACGTAAAACCGAACCGACCCGGCTCGCGGCAACGGAAAGCTGGTAGTGGGGCTCAGCGATGAAGCATGTTCAGCAGCTCGCGCGACGAGCCTCTTGGCCTGCACGACGACATGCACGTGGGAACTCCGGCCAATGATCCCGGAACCCTTGTCGTGAAGCAGGCTGGCGTCGCCGTTGGCGAAGGCCAGTATCGTCGTAACGCCCCTTTGACTGCGCATATCCATGACGACGCCGTAGGGTTTGCTGCCCCAATCCTCGGACAAGCCCAGCTCGGTCGCTGTCATGCGGAATGCTGCCGCGCGCCGCGCTCTGCAATCGTCGGGCCCTGTCGGAGAATCGTAGCTTCCGTCATCCTCGACGCCGCTCGCAGCGGCCCTCACCGCGTCCCAAAGCCGCATGTCATCTCTCCGCGCGCATTCCTACGGACTTTACAACAGGTGACGCCGAAGTGCTCTTACGTTGTGCTGATGGGAAACAACGGTCGCCCCGTGCTGGCCAATTTTCAACGCCGCCTAATGTCCGCAATGGGTGGAAAGCTGCCGCTTGCACCTAATAGCCGATGATGTGGAAAACATCTCCGCGGAACACCAACGGCACGGCCGTGCCATCCTTCATTCCCAGGACCGAGTAACGCAGACCACCTTTTTCATCAAAGCCAAGAATCCGGATGCTCAATCCGTACAGCTCGACATCCATGGGAAGCTTATCCGTGTCGAATGCCAGAACGTTCTCAGATAATCCATCCGTCCCGGTGTAATTGTCCGGAGTGGATAGCCAAAGTAGGCCTATTGGCGGACCCTTCTTCGGACCTCGCTTCCACCGCAAGGCGAGCTTGCCTGTCGGCTGAGCGGAATCCTGCGCTGGAGAATATCCAACCAGCCTCGGAAGGCGCAACCGAGCCTTGCTGAACCTTGCGCCAATAACTTTCCCGCTTGGTGTGATTACGAGGATGTCAGCCCGTTCGCTGTTGAAGTCGAGCCGTAGTCCCTCCTCGAACTTGCCGTCCTGGTCGGCGTCCTCGAGGCAAGCAGCGGACAAACCGAGGCCTCTCGGTCGCAGCAGGTCGCAATAGAGTCCTGGCCGCTCAGGCCAACCATACAAATGTCTTCCGACGTCAAAGGGCACGTCGGCTTTCGCTCCGAATTGTGCTGCGACCTCTGCGGGGATGCTTTCATCAAGCGTCACAGCCGCTGCTGGCCGCACATCGATCTTGAAAAATGCTGTGTCAGGACGGGCAACTTGGTTGACATCGCCGGTTGTCGGCTGTGCGACGATAGCGAAGCTCGAGCCCAACCGACTGTCTGGTTGTGTGGCGGCCGCTGGTGGCGGGACTACCATCGAGGCGATTAGGCCGCCGAGCAGGATATTGAGCAGACGCATACGGATACCCCCCGCAGTTTATCTGACCGCTAACCGAAATGTCCGCAATGGGTCGAAAGCAGACGTTGACGACTAAGGCGTGATCCGTTCGTTGATCTGGATGATCGGCTGGACGTCCGTAAAGTTGCGGATGTCGCTAATGACCTCCGACGCATGTTCGCCGGTCAATGCAGACTGAAGCGCCTCCGCAGATTCGAAGTGGAGAATGCCAATCGCAAAGTAAGGCGAGTCCGAGCCGTCAACGGAGGCTTTCCCAAGTAACGCTTCGCCACCCACCATTCCCGAGCCGGCCCAACGCCGGCCGGCGAGCGGCAGATGCTGGTTCTGGTAGTAATCGTAATCGAACGTTGCGCCGGGTGCCCGTGGATAGACTACGCTGAGTGTCGCCATTCGACCGCTCCTTCTAAGTGTCCGGGCAACGTACGGCATGTCGAGGCGAATGTCCGCTTTGGGTGGGAAGCTGACATAGCGGCAATCTAGGAAAATCTCTCAATCGCCCCGAGAAGTACACTCCATGCAGTCGCCCCATTGGCGGCTCTTCGGCGGTCGCAGATTGAGCCGGTGAAGCTCTTTAGCCCTAGCAAGGAGCATCTCGAGACCCGCGCCCATTAGTGCGTTGTTACCCCAGAAGTGGAATGACCATTTGCCGTTCGTGGTCGCTGGCATGAGGACCAGCCGCTCGAACGATTGACCCAGCTTGTAATGAGGCTGGCCGAAGCCGGGGCAAATGAGCTTGCCTTCCTCCTCGAGCCTGCGGTCTCGAATGGCTCCCTCATACTCGCGCGCAGAATGGTCGATGACGAAGTCGCCGGGACGAGCATCACCTACGAACACCTCGTCCACGCGAACAATCTCGGGCTGACGCTTTTCGGGGTCGAATGCTTGGATGATCTGCCCCCGTACGACCACACCTTTTGCTGCGACCTCAAGGGCAGTTTGCTCAACCGACGGTCCCAGAAGCGTGCAGGCTTCTGCTCGCATTGGGAAACTGCCGAGGGCTAGCATTAAGGCAAAAAGACCGGCGACTTTGGGCATACAATTCGACCGCAGGGGTTCCAGTGTTTGCATGACCAAAGCACCTAAGGGGCGGAAGTATCCAAGTCGCTAATGTCTACTTTGGGTCGAAAGCAGACATTTCCGCTAATGGCAGCAATGGGTGGAAAGCTGTCAAAACTGATGCAACATACGCCGATGGAACTGCTCAATTGCTATTCGGACATGATAAGGCTGTCGCGAGCCAGACTGAGGGAATCCAAGGGAAGCCCGGCGAGGGCGCTGGAAGTACTTCGCGACGAACCGAAGTCACGCAGGTATCGAGCCCTCTATCAGACTTTGTATGCACGTCTGCGGGTGCTCACGCGCCACCCACCAGACGCAGAGTTGTCGCCGCTGAGAGCAAGCGACTGGTTTCGATCACCTGCCAGCGAGACAGAGAAATACTGTCGCCTATATGTCATCTATATGTTGGCCTACATTCGAGGCGACGAACAGGAAGTCGCACTTCGTCAGTCAGAGATGAAGTCGCTTAAAGTGCTGGGCCTCGTCCGCGGTCTTCTGATCGTTACCTAGGCTAGTGGCAGGAATGGGTGGAAAGCTGCCATTCCGAAGCTCACCATTCAATCGGGTGGAATAGGAGAAATACCCAAAAACCGATCACCGAAAGGGGAGGCAGGGCTGCAAGGATGCCAGCCAGCATCGTAGCTTTTGAACGACTGTTCTCACGGAATGCGTGAGACAGACAGTAATAGGCAGTCCACGCAAAGCACATGGCTATGATGAGATTTTCGGTTTGATTGAACATCAGACCAATCTGTCCGCAGAGGCTAATGTCCGCAATGGGTCGAAAGCGGACATTCGTCCCAAACGGTGGTCCGCAGCTGTAGCCTAACCTTTGATAAGCTTCGACATCAGTCACAAGGGCGTAAAATGCGGATCACCCCGTCGCTCGAGTGGGGAGTCGCGCATGGCAGACATTGTAGGCACGCCCGACAACGATACGTTGAACGGAACGGGTAACGCCGAGACCATCATAGGGTTGGCGGGCGACGACACGCTGAATGGCGGAGCCGGCAATGACACCCTGTACGGCGACGAGAACGAGTTCTCGACCGACGGATACACCATAGCCGGCAATGATACGCTGAACGGCGGTGACGGTTTCGATTTCCTCTACGGTGGCGCCGGAACCGATATCATGACGGGTGGAACCGGCAGCGATGTCTACGGCGTTCACGAAGTAACGGATGTCGTCACGGAACTCCCCGGCGAAGGCGACAACGACACGGTCCAGTCCACCATCTCGTACACGCTGGGCGCCAATGTCGAGGACCTAATTCTGTACGGCATTGGCCTCGTCGGCACGGGCAACGCGCTCAACAACCAGCTTTCAGCCAATGGAAGCGGGATGTCCTTATACGGGCTTGCGGGAGACGACTGGCTGTGGAGCAACAGTTCCGGCGGCAGTGCCTTAGACGGCGGAAGCGGTAACGACAGGCTCTTTGGCTTCGAGGGGGCCGAAACACTGACAGGCGGAACAGGCAACGACAGCCTGGATGGCGGGGCCGGTTCCGACACTGCGAGCTATGCTGGCGCGGCGGGAGCAGTTACCGTCAACCTGCAAACCAGCAATCCGCAGAACACCGTGTCGGCGGGAATCGATACTCTGATATCCATTGAGAACGTTGCAGGCTCGAATTTTGCGGATTCTCTCACGGGCAATTCGGGCGCCAACGCCCTCTTTGGCGTTGGAGGCCAGGACCGCCTGATCGGCCTCGGCGGCAACGACGCGCTTGATGGCGGTTCAGGCGCGGACGTCATGCGCGGCGGTCTCGGCAACGACACGTACCATGTCGACAATGGCGATGACCGACCGATTGAGAATGCCGGAGAAGGGACGGACAGAGTCTTCAGTTCGATCAGCTTCAGCCTCGCTTCGAACATCGAGAACCTGACGATCACCGGTGCTGCGGTGCGGGCCACTGGCAACGCATCCGACAATTCGCTCGTTGGCAATATTAGCGCCAACGTTCTCAACGGCGGCGCCGGCTCGGACGTCATGCGCGGCGGGCTCGGCAACGACACCTATTACGTCGGTGAAGGCCGCGATACGGTCATCGAAGCCTCGGGGGCAGGACGCGATCGCGTCTACACCAATGTCGACTTCACATTGGGCGCCAATGTCGAGGACCTGTTCCTGCGCGGGTCGGACCCGCTCGGCGCGACCGGCAACAGCCTCGACAACGTGCTTCGCGGCAATGGGGCGTCGAACGAGCTGACGGGCGGTGCTGGAGCCGACGACCTTCGCGGCGGCGGTGAAGCGGACAGCTTCGTCTTTGCCGACGGCGACTTCGGCGGCCTGACGGCATCGACCAGCGACCGGATCATCGACTTCAGCCATGCCGAAGGCGATGCGATCGATCTTACCGGGGTCGATGCCAACAGCCTGCTCGCCGACCATCAGGCGTTCGACTTCATCGGCACCAACGCCTTCTCCAATGTCGCCGGCCAGCTTCGGTTCGAGCAGGTCAACGGCAACACCTACCTCTATGGCGACATCGACGGCAACGGCATCGCCGATCTCATGATCCGCCTGGACGGCAACCAGACCCTCCTCGTCGGCGACTTTATTCTCTAGCGCCGAGGTCGCTGAAAGCCCGGGTCGCGTTGGGAGCTCTAATGTCCGCTTCGGGTGGAAAGCGGACATTAACTTCAGGAGAAGTCTGACCTAAGGATTTAACGACAACCCCCTAGAACGCAGTCCTTAAGCCGGGCCGGAGAATGAAGATGCATCGGGCAGTGCGAGCAATTGCTGCAGTTTGTGCCTTATCGTTCTGCCAACCGGCAGCGGCATGCAACAAGGACGCATTCGAACTGCCGTGGGACTTAGCCAACGCGGACACGGTCGTGGTTGCGAAAATTAGCAATTTCCGGATCGTGCCGAACGAGGCTCAAAGCCAGCGCATCAAGGCGGCGGTGAACGCTGGCACCGCAGACACATGGCAGCTGAAACGCTACGAAGAAAACGTATCGAACGGTCTCCCACCAGGCGGGACCTTTGGTCTTTTCGAGGTGTCTGTCAGAGAAGTCTTGAAGGGCAAAGCCGCACGGCGCTTCACAGCGATCTTCCCTGACACGCGACTTTGTTGCTTCGGCGATAAGGAACCGTCGATCTTGCCAGCATCAATGACCGACCAAGACGCGATCATTGGACTGCGCGAGGGCCGCACCGCCGCCTATTATGGCTTAGAGCTACCGCTTCTTGCGGTCGACGCGTGCGTCGGACCGATGCTTTTCAGTCCTACCGATGACACCGTGAAAGCGGCGCGAAAGTATCTCGGCTCCAAGCGGAGGGACTAAGGTCCAAAAAGGCCGATACGGCGACCCCGTTGTCCCTCATATCCGCATAAACGCAGTTGCGCGTTATGTCCGCAATGGGTCGAAAGATGACAGGAATGGGTGGAAAGCTGACATTCCGCGTCTATGCTTTCGATCAATGGAGAAAGCTGCAATTTGGATAGTCACCGTGCTCGCTTTCGCTGCTCCTGGGTGCTCGAGCAGCACGGGAACGCGTATCGCTTCGGGCTGCTACTACGATGATAGGGGTGTTGCAGTGTTGAACGTCGCCGGAACGCGGGCGCGCTTTCTGATCCAGAGCGAAGTGCCGGAGATAGAGCTTTCACGATCGGGGGCCAGACCTGCCTTCTATCTGATCGAGGGGCCGGGGCTGAGAGGTGATCGGATCGTGGCGAACGACGCGTTGCGTGAAATTCAGCTGCCCATCGGGACAAACCCATCGACAATTGGCATTCCAGACGCTCCCGACGGCTACCTCACCGTGACTTTAGGGAAACCTTGCACAGAGTAGCCTTGCAATGTCAGCAATGGGTCGAAAGCTGCCACCAAGCAGCTAGGCACATTTGGCCGCGTCTGACGGGTCATATTTGAGGTAGGTGCCGTCAGATGCGAGCATCTGGAAACCCTCCAATAGGCTGTCGTCAAACACTCCGTAGGTTTGCCCATTCTCCACCCGATAGAAGTGCATAAACCAACCAATCCCGCGCTTATTCATTCCGAACTGGTAGCCGTCGGTGGTTTTGTCAGCTCGGATGGGTGCATTAGCGGTTAGAGCAATCCCGGTCTTTGACCTTTCAAGGTGGAATGGGATGACCGGGTAGCCCGCTTGGCGAACATGCATACCGGCTGCGTCAAGCAGAATGGGAGGACTGTTAGCGGCGGCGTAGCATCCGAATACGGCAGCATTCGATGGTGCCGGACGCGGGGCTGGTCGCATCACGAAATACGCAACTACGCCTATGGCCACCATCACGGGCAGCGCACGAAAAAACCATCCGAACTCACCGTTCGCTTCAATCTGCATCGGGTCAGGTTAAGCAGCAGGCTAATGACTGCAATGGGTCGAAAGCGGACCCTCAATCAGGGGGAATCAACTCGCTGCCACCTGAGACCTCACGGCGCTCGACGATCCTGAGGCAAGGAACGCCACACTTGAGGTTCGTCGTTGCGAGCTGACCCTCGCTGGATCGATAGACGGCCGCACAAAACTCGTAGTCGCCCCACCCCGCGCAATACCGATCTTCCTTGATGACAAGCGACCCGTGGATAACGCCTCGATCTTCAGATGTTGAATATCGGCCCCGATCGAAAAACGCCTCGTAGCACTGGCTCGAGTCGTTGCAGGGCTTGGCTTGTAGGCTGTGACCGAGAAGCGTGGCGCTTAGCGCCGAGCCTTCGAGCAGGCTAAAGTGAGATCCTTGGAAAAGGACTGCCTTGGACGGGTCTATGTCCTTGTCGGTCCACCCCGGAAACATGAAACATACGAAGTTGCGTCCACGCCCCGGAAACGCAACTCCTGCGATTGAGCCGCTACGACAGCGAGCGATGGGACCGTCGGTTACGAGGTTGTGGTCCGTGAGATCGAAGGTACCAGCCCGGGCATGGTAGAGTTGCGTAAGGCAACCATGCGAACCGCATTCGAGAAGCGAGCGAAATCTTACCGCGACGTCCTCGAAACCGTCATTGTCGAAGTCCTCGAAGGCTACCTCAATCCCCGCACTCGCGGAGAACCATTTAGACTGGCAAAGCCGCCTCAACTTGGGGATCGTACGCCGGCAGTCGTGACGGCTTTCGAGATGCCGGAACTGGACGGGAGTGCCTGACAGCACGACTGCGTGTCCGTTAGGCTGGGCTGCCGCGAACGTTGCTAAGAGCCATGCAGACCAAAACACTCGGTTGTTCTGATCTACCGATCAAATATCTGCAATGGATGGAAAACGGTCGAAAGCCGATTTCGGCCCAATGCCTCAGTGCTGCATTTGCAGGTTCGTCATCTCCGGGCCGGGCATCATGTTCGCGTTCATGTGCGACATAATCCAGATCGTGCCGATCATCACCAGGAACACGATCAGCACTCCGAAGGCGAGCGCCAGCACGTTGTTGGTGTTGTCGGGTCCGCTGGTGATGTGGAGGAAGAAAACCAGATGAACGCCCATCTGGGCGATGGCGAGAACGACGAGTCCGACCGCGACCCCCGGGCCCCACAGCACTCCCGTGGATGCAACCCAGAACGAAATTCCGGTGAGGAGGAGCGCCAGCCCGAGACCGATGACATAGGCCCAGGTCTCACTGACGATACTATCGTGCGGCTGACCCGGCGCTACGTCGAGCAGCTGGTCTTCGTTCTCGGTCATGGAAGCGTCCCGATCAGATAGACGATGGTGAAGATGGCGACCCAGATGATGTCGAGGGCGTGCCAGAAGATGCTGAGGCAAAGGAGCCGCCGGACGATGTGCTCCTTGAACCCCTTGGCCCAGATCTGGGCCATCATCGTCCCGATCCACAACAGGCCGGCGGTGACGTGGGCGCCATGGCAGCCGACCAATGTGAAGAAGGACGAGAGGAAGGCGCTGCGCTGCGGCGGAGCGCCCTCGGCGACCATCTTCGCGAACTCGTAGAGCTCGATGAACAGGAACACGGCGCCGAGCAGGCCGGTGACCAGCAGCCAGCCCTGGGTCCAGGTCATGTTCCTGCGCTTGGCCGCGATCATCGCGAGGCCGCAGGTGAAGCTCGACAGGAGCAAAGCTACCGTCTCGATGGCGACGAGCGTGCGGTCGAACAACTGGTTGGTGGTCGGGCCGCCGTCGGTCGCGGTCACGAGCGCCGCATAGGTCGCGAACAGGGCCGAGAAGAGGACCATGTCCGAAAGGACGAACAGCCAGAAGCCGTACGGAACGACGATGCTCTTCGACTCCGGCCCGCGGTGGGGGTGGCCGGTGTCTTCCGAGCCGCCATGCGTCAGCCCGATTGCAGGCGCTTCACTGGAGGTCATGTGGACTGGCTCAGGCTGTGGAGGTGTTCCATTCGGATTCGGCGGCGCTCGCGAGCATTCTTCCGGACCTCGTCGACCGGGATGATGTGCTCATGCTCGTCCT
>DASSFK010000403.1:0-8627 GCA_035694565.1 Sphingomicrobium sp. | reverse complement strand
GAAAATGGTGGTGACCGCCGGGATCGGGTCCGATCACACCGACCTGGCCGCGGCGATCGAGCGCGGCGTCACCGTCGCCGAAGTCACCTACTGCAACTCCATCAGCGTCGCCGAGCATGTGGTGATGATGATCCTCGGCCTGGCGAGGAATTATTTGCCCTCGTGGGAAGACGTTAAGGCGGGCGGTTGGGACATCGCCGAATGCGCCCGCCGGTCCTACGACATCGAGGGCATGCATGTCGGCACGGTCGCGGCCGGCCGGATCGGCTCGGCGGTTCTTCGCCGATTGAAGCCCTTCGACGTCCACCTCCATTATACCGATCGCCACCGGCTTCCGGGCGAGGTCGAGCGGGAGCTCGGAGTGACGTTCCACCAATCCGCCGCGGACATGGTGCCGCACTGCGACGTCGTGACCATCAACGCGCCGCTTCATCCGGAGACGGAAAATCTCTTCGACGAGGCGATGATCGCGCAAATGAAGCGCGGCGCCTATCTGGTGAACACGGCGCGCGGCAAGATCGTGAACCGCGATGCCGTTGCCGCCGCGCTGGAGAGCGGGCACCTCGCGGGCTATGCGGGTGACGTGTGGTTCCCGCAGCCTGCGCCGCAGGACCATCCGTGGCGCTCGATGCCGAACCACGGAATGACTCCCCATATTTCCGGGACCACCTTGTCGGCGCAGGCGCGCTACGCCGCGGGCACGCGCGAGATCCTCGAATGCTTCTTCGAGGGCCGTCCGATCCGCGATGAATATCTGATCGTCGAGGGCGGCCGGCTCGCCGGGGCGGGAGCGCACAGCTACAGCGAAGGGGATGCGACCAAGGGGTCGGAGGAAGCCGAGCGATACGAGGTGCCCAACCCAATTCCGGCACAATAGCCGGGCTACAAATTAGTGTTGACTAATGTATTAGTCTTCACTAAATAGTCTAGCATGCTGAAAACAAGCGAGTTCGACTCGGTCCTGAAGGCCCTTGCTGACCCCACTCGTCGCGGCCTTTTCGAGCGCGTCGCTGCGGTGGGCGAAATCACCGTTGGTGAGCTCACTCACGGGAGTGGCGTCACCCAGGGCGCAATTTCGCAGCATTTGAAGGCTCTGAAGCAGGCGGGCCTCGTCGCCGAGCGGCCGGAGGGCCGGAAGGTGTTCTACCGCGCCAATCCGCAAGGTCTTGAGCCGATGATCGAATGGATGACCCGTTACGCGGTCTTCTGGGCCGACCGCCTGTCCGTGCTGGACCGCCTGCTTCGCGAAGCGGACGCCCGACAGAAATCCCCCTCTCATGGAGACAAGGAATGAGCGACCTTTTGCAAATCGATTCCTATGGCACCCTCGTCGGCCCGGACACGTTGCAGATTCGGCGCCTTCTGCCTGGGCCGATCGAGCGCGTGTGGGACTACATCACCGACGGCGATTTGCGCCGCCTGTGGCTCGCCGGCGGCGAAATGAAGGCGGAGGCGGGGGAAGAGTTCGAGCTCGTCTGGCGCAATGATGAGCTTACGGAACCTGCCGGTGAGCGCCCGGAAGGCATGCCCGAGGAGCATCGAAAACAGAGCGAGGTCGTGTTTGCCGATCCGCCGCACAAGCTGGTGATCACTTGGGCCGGCACCGGCGATGTAACCTTCGACCTGAAGGTCGAGGGCGGCCAGGTCCTGCTGACGCTGACCCACGAACGCTTTCCGACACGGTCGAGCATCCTTGGGCATGCGGCGGGCTGGCATGCGCATCTCGATTTGCTCGAAGCGCGCGCCGCCGGTCGACAGCCGGAGCCCTATTTCTGGGATCGCTGGAGGGCGCTGCGCGAAGATTACGACTTGCGCGTCCCCGCCGACGCAGGGGCCTGACATGTGCCCTCTCTGCCTTTCCGCGGCGTCCATTTGGATCGCCGGCGGTGGAGTCTCGGCGGCCGCCATCGGTGCAATGATCATCAGGAGACAGAAGAATGGAAACGGAAGCCATGATGGCGACCCATCCGACCGCAACTCGTGAGGAGTGGCTCGAAGCTCGCCTCGATCTCCTCAAGGCTGAGAAGGCGCTGACCCGGGCGGGCGACGAGCTGGCCGAGCGACGGAAGTCACTCCCCTGGGTTCGGGTAGCGAAGGATTATCGCTTCGAGACGTCGCAGGGCGAGGAGTCTCTAAAGGACCTGTTCCGGGGGAACTCGCAGCTACTCGTCTACCACTTCATGTTCGGGCCGGACTATGCCGCGGGCTGTCCCTCCTGCTCGATGATCGCGGATGGCTTCAACGGCTTCTGGGAGCATCTCATCAATCACGACGTGACGCTCTGGGCGATTTCGCGGGCTCCGCTCGGCAAGCTCCTCGGGTATCAGGAGCGGATGGGATGGAATTTCCCGTGGGCCTCATCCTTCGAGAGCGATTTCAACTTCGACTATGGCGTCGGGCTGACCGAGCGGCAGCAGGACGAAGGCTTCGAGTATAATTTCCAGGACAAGCCGGCGATGTCACGCTCGACTCCGAATGCACCCAACACATTCGCGTCCATGTGCGGCGTAGACGGACGGACCTACCTCCGCGAGCTTCCCGGCATGAGCGCCTTCGTTCTCGAGGGCGACGAGCTCTATCATACCTACTCGACGTACGGGCGAGGGTTGGACATTCTCTGGGGTGCCTATCAGTGGCTCGATCGCGCCCCGCTCGGACGCAATGAGGGTGACGGCGTTTGGTGGAAGCGCCGTGACGAATATGGCGCGCTGTAGACGCTGAAGAAAAAGGGCCGGGATGATCCCGGCCCTTCTCTTGTTTGAGTTGAAGCTTATTCGGCCGCTGGAGCTTCGTCCCCGGCTTTGCCCTTGGCGGTCGCCTTTGGCTTGGCCTTGCCGACCTTGCCCTTGGACGGCTTGGGCGGAGCCGGCATGATCTCGAACGACGGGGCATTGTCCTTGATCCGGACCTTGACCTCGCCGCCGTTGACCAGCTTTCCGAACAAGAGCTCTTCCGCGAGCGGCTGCTTGATTTTCTCCTGCACCAGCCGGGCCATAGGACGAGCGCCGTAGAGCTTGTCGTAGCCGCGGTCGGTGAGCCACTTGCGCGCCTCGTCGTCGAGCTCGATGTGAACTCCCCGGTCGGCGAGCTGCAACTCGAGCTGAAGGATGAACTTGTCGACGACCCGGGCGACGACCGCCGGCGGCAGATAGGCGAACGGAACGATCGCATCCAGCCGGTTGCGGAATTCCGGAGTGAACATCTTCCTGACCGCGTCCTCCTGCGCATCCTCGCGGGTGGCGGCGCCGAAGCCGATGCTTTCGCGGGCCATGTCCGCGGCGCCGGCATTGGTTGTCATGATGAGGATCACATTCCTGAAATCGACCGTCTTGCCGTGGTGGTCGGTGAGCTTTCCGTTGTCCATCACCTGGAGGAGGATGTTGAACAGATCGGGGTGAGCCTTTTCGATCTCGTCGAGCAGGAGCACGCTGTGCGGGTGCTGGTCGACCGCGTCGGTCAGAAGGCCGCCCTGGTCGTAGCCGACATAGCCCGGGGGAGCGCCGATCAGGCGGCTCACCGAATGACGCTCCATATATTCCGACATGTCGAACCGCTGAAGCGGGATGCCCATGATCGAGGCCAGCTGCCGGGCGACTTCGGTCTTGCCGACGCCGGTCGGTCCCGAGAACAGATAATTGCCGATGGGCTTGTCGGGTTCGCGAAGGCCGGCACGGCTGAGCTTGATCGCCGACGCGAGCTTTTCGATCGCCAGGTCCTGGCCGAACACGACGCGCTTGAGATCCGCCTCGAGGTTCTCGAGCACCCTCTTGTCATCGGTCGAAACCGACTTTGGAGGAATGCGCGCCATGGTCGCGACCACGGCCTCGATTTCCTTGGTCGTGATGATCTTCTTGCGGCGCGACGGCGGGACGAGCATCTGCATCGCTCCGACCTCGTCGATCACGTCGATCGCCTTGTCGGGGAGCTTGCGGTCGTGGATGTAGCGCGCCGAAAGCTCGACCGCCGACTTGATCGCGTCCGGCGTGTAGCGGACGTTGTGGTGGCCCTCGAACGAGGAGCGCAGCCCGGCGATGATCTTGATCGTATCCTCGACCGTCGGCTCGTTGACGTCGATCTTCTGGAAGCGACGGAGCAGGGCCCGGTCCTTCTCGAAATGATTGCGGAACTCCTTGTAGGTGGTCGAGCCGATGCAGCGGATCGCTCCCGACGAGAGCGCCGGCTTCAACAGGTTCGAGGCATCCATCGCTCCGCCGCTGGTCGCGCCGGCTCCAATCACCGTGTGGATCTCGTCGATGAAGAGGATTGCGCTGGGCATCTTTTCAAGCTCGGAGACCACCGACTTCAGTCGCTCCTCGAAGTCGCCGCGATAGCGGGTGCCCGCGAGCAATGCGCCCATGTCGAGCGCATAGATGGTCGCACCCTTGAGGACGTCGGGGACGTCGCCCTCGATGATCTTGCGGGCGAGGCCCTCGGCGATGGCGGTCTTGCCGACGCCGGGATCGCCCACATAGAGCGGGTTGTTCTTCGACCGTCGGCAGAGGATCTGCACCGTCCGGTCGACCTCGGCGCTTCGGCCGATCAGCGGATCGACCTTGCCAGCGCGAGCCTTCTCGTTGAGGTCGATCGTGAACTGCTTGAGGGCGGATTCCTTCTTGCCCTCCTTGTCGTTGGTCTTCTCCTCGGTCCCGCCGACTTCGCGGGTTTCCTGCGGAGTCTCGCCCTTGCCGACGCCGTGGCTGATGTAAGTCACGGCATCGAGCCGGCTCATGTCCTGCTGCTGAAGAAAATAGACAGCGTAGCTCTCACGCTCCGAGAAAAGAGCAACCAGCACGTTGGCGCCGGTGACCTCGTCGCGGCCGGACGACTGGACGTGAAGGATCGCGCGTTGAACGACCCGCTGGAAGCCGCTCGTCGGGGTGGGATCGGTGCCGGTGTCGGCGACCAGGGCCCCGAGCTCATTGTCCAGATAATGCTTCACCGACGCGCGAAGCTCGTCGCGGCTCACGCCGCAGGCGGTCATCACCTTCGATGCATGCTCGTCGTCGATGAGAGCGATCAGAAGATGTTCGAGGGTCGCGTACTCGTGGCGACGACGACTGGCTTCCGCCAGCGCGTTGTGGAGGGTCTGTTCGAGTTCGCGAGCGAAACTGGGCATTTAGTCGTTACTCCTGCCCGGTCCCCGGAATGGGCCGGGCTCTCTACAGGAATGTCATACGCGGCAAACGCTCAATCAAGGGGCTTCAAACCCCTTATCCCCAGAATATCGCTCCGAAAGATTGTCAGGGCCTGAACGCCGACAGCCATCTTATTTCTTGAACAGCTCTTCGGCGGCCGATCGATGCGCAGTGGCACGATTGATGTGGGCTTCCACTCGCGCGATCTCGGCCTTCAGGGCCTCGATGCGGGCGTGGAGTTCCTCGATCGAGATAGGATCGAGGTCCTGCTTTGCAAGCTCCGCCAGGGGATCGCCGGGCTTGCTCGGAAAGAGATCGTCCAGGTCCATGGCGTGAATCGTTGACCCTCGCGGTCGTGCTGTCAATAAGCGCCGCTGAGTGACCAATTCCATCCCAGCATCCATGAAGGCCATCGTTGCCCCGCAGCCGGACGGAGCGGAAGAGCTTGCGCTCGTCGAGCGGCCCGTCCCGAGAGTCGGAGCGGAGGAGGTCCTGATCAAGGTCGCGTCGGCCGGAGTGAACCGTCCGGACATCCTTCAGCGGCGCGGACTCTATCCGCCTCCGCCCGGTGCGCCCGACATTCTCGGGCTCGAGCTTGCCGGAACCGTCGTCGAGGCCGCGGAGGGCGCGAGCCACCTCATCGGCAAGAAGGTCTGCGCTCTCGTCGCGGGCGGAGGCTATGCCGAATATTGCATCGCCCCTTCCGGAACCTGCTTCATCGTCCCGGACGCGTTGTCGCTGACCGAAGCGGCGGCGATGCCCGAGACTTTGTTCACCGTCTGGGTGAACCTGTTCGAACGCGGCTATGCCGCGGAAGGGGAAGCCGTTCTCGTCCATGGCGGTACCAGCGGGATCGGGACGATGGCGATCGCCCTCGGGCGGCTGTTCAACCTGACGGTCATCGTCACCTGCGGCAGCGACGAAAAATGCGCCCGCGCGAAGGCATTGGGAGCGGCCGCCGCCATCAACTACCGTTCGAAGGACTTCGTCGAGGAGGTGAGGGAGCTGACCGACGGACGCGGGGTGTCGGTCGTTCTCGACATGGTCGGCGGCGACTATCTCCCCCGGAACCTCGCCTGCCTGAGCGATGACGGGCGCCACGTCTCCATCGCCTTCCAGCGGGGAGCGAAATCGGACGTGCTCATTCCCGACATCATGCGGCGTCGGCTGACTCTCACCGGATCGACCCTCCGGCCGCGGACGGTCGAGTTCAAGACGATGGTCGCCGATGAGATCGCGCGTACCGTCTGGCCGTACATCGAGGGCGGCCGGCTGAAGCCGGTTATCGACAGCATTTTTCCGCTCAACCGGGCAGCCGAGGCGCATGCCCGGATGGAAGCCGGCGACCATGTCGGGAAGATCGTCCTGGAAATCGGATAGCGGCGATCGAGCCGGGCGGCTCAGGGGCACTCATCCTCGTGATCGCCGCAGTGGGTGGCAACGGCGTAGAATACACCCGCCCCGACGAGCACCGCGGCCCCGATACCGATTGCGACAGCAGCGCCGCCGGACAGTTCCAGATTTCCGTCGCCGTCAGCCTTTGACCCGCCGCCAAAACTAAGAGCCCGATCGAGGCGCACGCCGGCCAGGCTGAGTGTCGGCTTCGATCCTGGAGCGAGATTGAGCGCGAACCCCTCACCGATCCTGGTGCTCGTCACGCCGTTGTCAAAGATCCGGGTCTGGGTCGGTGCAAAGGTCAGGGATGCCCTTGGCTTCGCCGTCCGGCTCCCGTCCAACGGAATCCGGACCACCGCTCCAGCGAAGGAGCCCGGCCGAACTCCGGCGGTTCCATCATCAAAGGGTGCCGCGGCGGCCGGCGCCGAGACCAAGGCCGATGCGAGAATTGCGATGGCTGACTTACGCAAGCGAATATCCCCCGTCTGTTTGCCCGTACCGGACATGAAACAGGAATGTGGGCAAAGGTGTGGCGCGAACCGATCGAGCGGCGATTGACATCTTGCCCAGCTGACACTCCGAGCGTACATCGCCCGCAACGCCGGCCGCTCCGTGAGGGGCGGCCCTATTTGTTTCGATTTCACTGATTTTCCGGGAGAAACCCAGTGGCCCAGCCCCTGATGCCCCACGCGACCGCCGCCTGGCTGGTCGAGAATACTTCGCTCACGTTCGAGCAGATTGCCGAATTTTGCGGGCTGCACATCCTCGAGGTGCAGGCCATCGCCGACGACACCGCCGCGACCAAGCTGACCGGCCGCGATCCGGTCCGTGCCGGCGAGCTCACCCACGAAGAGATCGAGACGGGCCAAAAGGATCCCAACTACGTCCTTCAGATGCACAAGGCTCCGGACCCGGTCCGCCGGACCAAGGGTCCGCGCTACACGCCGGTGTCGAAGCGGCAGGACAAGCCGGACGGCATTGCCTGGATCATCAAGAATCACCCGGAAGTCAGCGATGGCCAGATCAGCAAGCTGATCGGCACCACCCGAACGACCATCGCGGCCATCCGCGAGCGTTCACACTGGAACATGGCGAACATCACTCCGAAGGATCCGGTGACGCTTGGCCTGACCTCGCAGCGCGAACTCGATGCGGCGATCGCCAAGGCCCAGAAGGCCGCGGGCGGCGCAGCTCCGACCGACGAGCGTTTCGAGAGCGACCGCGTCGCCCTGATCGAGCAGCTCCGTAACGAGCGCGAGCAGCACGCCCGCGATGCCGAGGCGGCCCTTGCTGCTGCCGAGGCCGGCGAAGTCGTTTCGGACGAAATCGTGCCGGGCATTCGCGACCCGTTCCGTCGCGATTGATTCGACAGCCCAAGAGGGTCATTCCTCCCCGATGGACGCGCCCGAACAGCAAAGCGAACTGAGCTTCGAGGCGGCGCTCGCGCGCCTTGAGGAGATCGTGCGCCTGCTCGAGCGCGGAGAGGCTCCGCTCGACCAGTCGATCGAGCTTTATCAGGAAGGCGACCGGCTTCGCCGGCACTGCGAGGCGCGCCTCAAGGCCGCGCAGGAGCGAATCGAGCAGATTGCCTTCGGGGCTGACGGCCGGCCGTCCGGCGTCACGCCGTTCGATGCCGGTTGAGACGGTCGACCGGGCGCGGCTCGAGCTCGACGCCGAGACCGAGCGGGTTCGAGGCGAAATCGACGACCTCTTCGGTCAGCTGCTTGTTTCACGGGGCGATGGCCGCGACGGCCTCTACGAAGCGATGCGCCATGCGGCGATCGGCGGGGGCAAGCGACTTCGCCCGCTCCTGACGGTCGCCGCCGCGCATCTGTTCGGAATCGACCGGGTCAGAGCGCTCCGGGTCGGGGCGGCGATCGAAGCGATCCACGTCTATTCGCTCATCCACGACGACCTTCCCTGCATGGACGATGACGACGTCCGTCGGGGCAAGCCGACGGTCCACAAGGCGTTCGGGGAAGCGGCCGCCGTTCTTGCCGGCGACAGCCTTCACGCGCTCGCCTTCGAAATCCTCGCCGACCCGGCGTCGCACGAGGATCCGTTCGTCCGTTCGGACCTGGTGCTGGAGCTGGCGAA
>DASSFK010000402.1:0-4964 GCA_035694565.1 Sphingomicrobium sp. | reverse complement strand
GCGACGCAGACGTGCCCGGATGGAACGGTGATCCTGGCGACGGATGTCTGTCCGGCACCGCCCCCACCGCCTCCGCCGCCGCCACCGGCACCAGAGCGCGGCTAAGGCAGGATGAACGAATGAGGGCGGGGTGGGCGACCACCTCGCCCTTTTTCGCGTGCTAGCGGTCCCAGCCCTCGAGCGCCGGACCGAGCGCGTCCTTCAGCTCGCCGAGCCAGGGCTCGTAGTGCCGCCAGACATCGACGCCTTCACGATTGATCGGCCGCCGCACCTGCTCCGCGCTAGGAGTTCGCACCGCCCGCTTGTTGGCGTGGAAATCAAGGCATGCACCGGCGAACGGAACGCCGATGTAATCGAGCATCCGGCGCACTTCGCCCTCCGGATCCTCGATCAGCCGTTCATTGAGAACGCGGTGGACCACACCGGGCTGGATCTCGTCGAAGCGACGCATGAACCGCCAATAGTCGTAGTAGAATTCGCCGATCGACTGCAGGCTGTAGGAGAAGGTGACTCCACTCGCGTAATTCTGTTTGAAGTTCGAAAAGCCGCAGGCCATCGGATAACGGCGAGCATCGATCATCCTGGCATTCGGAAGAACGAGCTTGATCAGAGTCGCGTTGATCCAATTGCCTGGCATCTTGTCGACGAAATAGGGTTTGTCGGTCTGTCGGAACGGTCGCGTTCGCTCGATATATTCCTCGCCGATCGCCTTTACGTCCTCGGGACTGAATTCCTCGATCAGATCGCCGATCTTGCGTCCCGCCGAGCGCCGGAACCGCGACGCGATCGTATTCATCACCGTCAGCTCGGACGTGCCTTCGATCAGCGGATGGCTTGCCAGGATTTGCTCGACGAGCGTCGAGCCCGAGCGGTGCAACCCGAACACGAAGATCGGATCGGGCGCAGGACAGCCCGCACCTTTCAGGCGTTCGAACACCTCGGGCCTGCAATGGGCGAGCGCATCCTCGACCGGTTCGGTGATCGGAATGGACTCCGGGTCGAGCTGGCGCAACCTCAGCGCGTTTCCGGCCGAGTAGTGCTTGAACGACTCCCCCCAGTTCGCCTGGTCCTCATAGGCCTTGCCAAGCGCGAAATGGATGTGGAGCGCTTCCTCCTGAGTCACATTCTGGTGAAGCGCGCTCTGCATCTGCGCCAGCTCTGGTGGCGAGAAATGGTAGGATTTGAAGTTGGCCAGCGTCCAGTAGGCCTGGCCCATGGTTGGCTGCAATTTCGTCGCCCTTTTGAGCGCCTTGACGGCCTCATCGGTCCGTCCAACCGTCCTTAGTGCGTTGGCGAGGTTCATCCAGGTTCCGGGCCGGTTGGGCTGCTCCCTCAACATGCGCTGGTAAGTTCCGATCTGGGCGTCATGCATGCCGAGGAGGCCCAGCGTCTTCGCCTCCATTCCGCTCACTTCGAACTTGGACCGGAAATCCGGTGGAAGCTGTTCAAATTCGCGGAGAGCCAAAGCGGGGCCCGCATGCTTCTGGAGGTGCTCGATGAGCGCGAGGCGCCGCTCTGGCCTGGGGTCGGCAGACACGGCCCGCCGAAGGAGAACGGTCGCATCCTCGATCTGGCGGTCCTCAACGGCGATATGCGCCAGCACCGTCATCGCATTGGCATCCATCGGGTCTTCGATCAGCCTGTCGCGAAGGAGCATTTGCGCCTTCAGTTGGTCACCCGAGCGCAGTGCTGCGGACGCGAACTGAAGCGCGACCTTCGATCTCGCGGACGAAGCATCCTTCGACGATGGGTTTGAGATCATCGTCGAATTGGAACTTCCCTCGCCGCCTCTGTCAACGGCATGCTAGGATCTCGTCGTTCGGCACTGGAGGGGTTCTCATGCTCAAGGTCAGCATCATCGTGACCGCGGCCGTCTTGTGCACCGCCGTCACGCCGCTTCAGGCCCAAACAGCCACTCGCGACGGCCAGCACGCCTTCGATTGGGAAATCGGCACGTGGACGACCAAGGTCCGAGTGCTTCGCAACGCCCTGACGGGAAAGCCGGCGGAGTGGGCGGAGTATCAAGGCACGAGCGTCGTGAAGCCGCTGATGGAGGGCCGCTGGAACTTCGTCGAGCTGTCCGTCGCCGGACCGGCCGGCAAGATCGAGGGCGGCGCCCTTCGGCTCTACAATCCGAAGTCCGGACAATGGAGCCTCAACTACACGCCTTTCTCAAGCGGCCAGCTCACGGCGCCGGTCTACGGCGGCTTCGACGGACGAGGTGTCGGGAAATTCTATGGCTCGGACACGCTGGACGGCCGAGCTATCCTCGTTCGCTTCGTGATCACCACAAGATCGGGCAACGAAGCCACGTTTGAGCAGTCCTACTCCGCCGACGGCGGAGTGACGTGGGAGACCAACTGGCTGGCGACGGATACGCGCCGCTAAAGCGGCCGTGCCTAGCACTTCGGACCTGGACGATTTATCCACAGTTTTCGGTCGATCTTGGTTCAATGTGTAAGGTCTTGTTTACCAGCCTGCGGGCACCTCCGGGGACGGAGGTGGAGTAATGGCGATTCATGCGCGGCTGGAGACGTTCGAGACCGCTTCCAGGCGTGCATCACAGCGGCGGAAGCTCTGCCTTGGATCGAGCTTGGCGGCGGACGGTCAGGACGTCGTAATCCACGATCTCTCGGCGACCGGGGTTCTTCTTCAGACCACCGCCAAACTCGAGACGTTCGACGACCTCGAGGTCGATTTGCCGGAAGTCGGCCCGACCCACGCCTTCGTCGTCTGGAACAGCGGCGAATATTTCGGCTGCGAGTTCGCGCGACCGATCTCGCGCGCCGCGATCAGCGCCGCCTTGCTCCGCAATCCGGTCGCGCCTCCAGAATCTCAGGCGATCAAGGCCAATGGCGTCCTTGAGCTCGACGAAGAGGCGCCTTCGTCGGAATATTCCTACTCAACCAAGGTGCGCGTCATCGTCGGTACGTCGATCGCGCTCTGGGCCATCATCCTCTGGGCCCTGGGGGCATTTTAAAAAAAAGAGCGCCGGCGGTTAGGCCGGCGCTCCCGTCACTCATCAATGTTCGGTCATCGACGGTAGATGTCGACGTCACGGACATAGCCGCGGTAGTCGACGTCACACCTGAACGACAGGTCCGGACGGTAGTTGTAGCCGGTCGCTCCATAGGCTCCGTAACCGTACGGGCTGTAGGCGTAGGCCCGGCCGCTGGTCGCAAGACCGCTCACTCGGACCGTTCCGCGTCGCGGCGCGACCTGGGTAACGCTGAGAACCCGGCCATAGCTCGGGCCGGCCCCGAGGATCGCACCAAGGATTCCGGTCGAGCCCGTTCGGTAGCTCAGCCGCTGCTGAACCGCAGCCGAGCACCGCTCGGCCGCAACGTTGGTCATATTGTTATTGTACCCGTATCCGTAGCCGTAAGGCTGAGCGTAATATTGGGCTGCCGCCGGGGCCGCAGTCGCAAGCGCTGCAATCCCAGCACCACCAGCAATGATTTTCGTAAAGACGGACATGATTCGTCTCTCCTTTCAAACAGAGGAGTTTCAATGCCCAATAAACGATTGGAAAATGAAGGACGGTCATGCACTCGTCGTAATCAACCATCGGTACGTCGCACAGTAATGAACGCCTTGTGAACGTCGGCTTTGGGGTCCCGTTTCACTCAATGTTCTCCTTTGTTCGTATCAACTGATGCGAAAGACCGCGGGGGTTGTCGGCAATTGTCTTCCTGCTCTCTAACGGAATTGATCGCTCTCCTTCCAGACGCCGTGCACGAAGCCAATTGCGAACATGGATGAACGAGCTAACGTCGAGCCGAGGGCCGCAACGGGACAGCCTCGACAATGATCGCCAAATCTATTTGATGTTCGTCTTGCCCGGACAGACGCACTTCAGACCTCCGGAGGATCCATGGATCACGCCACGCCGAACCTGCCCTCTCGCGACTTCGAGGCGACATCGCAATTCTACTCGAAGCTCGGGTTCAGCGAGACCTGGCGCGACCGTGGCTGGATGATTCTGAAGCGCGATGGAGTCGCGCTCGAATTCTTTCCCTATCCCGACCTCGATCCGCTCGAGAGTTCGTTCGGCTGCTGCATCCGGCTCGACGACCTCGCTTCATTCTACGGCGCCTGCCGCGACGCCGGCATTCCCGAGGGAAGCGGAGGACAGCCGCGGCTGCAAAAGCCTCGGCAAGAACAAAGCGGCCTGACGATCGGCTATATGATCGATCCGGACGGAACCCTTCTCCGCCTGGTCCAGAACGGGTCCTGATCCGATTCCAGCCTAATCGGCGATTGGCCGAAACGGAACGCGCTGCACGAGCCGTCCGAGCGGCATTCCGGGAGGCTTTCGAGCTCGTTGAGGGGCTGGCCATCGCGTTCGGTCGTGAGGAAGTAGCGCCCGGTTCGAAGATGTTGCCTGGCGCTGACCCAGACGCTCTCGCCCGCATCATCGACGACCCAGAGCTGGTTGTCCGGCGAGGCGTTCAGCCAGCGCATGGCATCGTCCATTCCGTAGATTTGTCCGGCGAACCCGACCGCCTCGATCAGGCAGCCGGGCTGGGCGCGGTCGCGCCTGATGGACGTCACTTGGTACCGCGACATCGACACCTCCCCGCACAAAGAGCGACTCGACAGGAGTGGCAAGAACTGTTTCATTATGGCACAGTAACGATAAGCAGTGCAAATTTATTGCCGCTTTTCAGTGCCTTCCGAGGCCAGCCTCAGAGATCGCAGACGCCGCCGTCCGCCTTCCGATCACCCGGTCGGTCGCAACCAGAAGGGCCGCTGCGAAGCTGAACCCGCAAAGCAGGATGGCGATGCATATTGCGAACACCGCCGGGGTCTGAGTCACCGGGTTCATGAACCAATAGGCGTACCAGCCATCGAGCGCTCCCCGGATCAGGGCGTAGACGACGAAGGCGACCGGCGGCAGCAGAGCCCACCATATTTCCTTCCAGCCAAGCCGGGGATGCGGCGCGATCAGCCAAAGGGCGAGC
>DASSFK010000401.1:0-7105 GCA_035694565.1 Sphingomicrobium sp. | reverse complement strand
AAGCCAGCGAACGTTGGTGTCGCCGCGCAGGAACCAGAGCAGCTCCACGATGATCGAGCGCAGGTGCAGCTTCTTCGTCGTCAGAAGCGGGAAGCCCTTCGACAGGTCGAAACGCATCTGCGCGCCGAAATAGGAAAGCGTGCCGGTACCGGTGCGGTCCTGTTGCTTTACTCCTTCGTCGAGAATCCGCTGCATGAGGTCGAGATATTGGCGCATGGGGAAGGAGATTAATCCGCTCCGGCCCGCGTACAAGGTCGCCGACCATCTTTCGCTGTGGATGAAATCCGGCCGGTTCGGGATTCGCTTCAGCTCTTGTGAGACTGTTCGCGGGCTCTGCCGCATCCCGAAGTTGAGCCCGCCCCAGATCGTCACAGACTTGACGCTCTCCTGCTGCTAGAAACTGCCGTCCGCAGCTTCCGTGAGAGGCGCGAATGACCGTCGTTGCCGCCTATCTCTACCGGGACGGAGCCCGCGTTCGAAGCGTCGCGATCGACGAGCGATGCGACGGCGGCGAGGGAAAATCCGAATTCGTCTGGATCGGTCTTGCCGACCCGACCGCCGAGGAGATGAAGGCGCTGCAGGATTGCTATGACCTGCACCCGCTGGCGGTCGAAGACGCGATCAACGCCGACCAGCTGCCCAAGGTCGACGTCTACGGCGAACAGATCTTCGTCGTCGCTAGGACCGCGCGCCTGCAGGGCGAAAACATCGAATATGGCGAGACCGCGATCTTCGTCGGAGCGCACCACATCATCACGGTTCGCCACGGCTCCGAGCGAGCCCACACCGCGCTTCGCGAGCAGCTCGAGAAAGCGCCGGTGCTCCTCAATCACGGCACCGATTACCTGCTCCACGCGGTGCTCGATTACATCGTCGACGGTTATGTCCCGCTCGTCGACGAGATCGAGGAAGAGGTCTTCCAGATGGAGAGCCAGGCGGCCGAATCCTTCCTCGGGCGCGAGGACGTCAATCACATCTTCGCCCTTCGCCGCGAGCTGAGCCGACTGCAGCGCATTCTGATCCCGATGGAGGAAGTGACCCTGAAGCTCTCCCGACAGAAATTGCCCGGGATCGACGAGGATGCGCGGATCTACTTTAGGGACGTCCGCGATCACGTCCGCCGCGTTGGTTCACGGGTGGACGGCCTTCGTGATGCCCTGACCTCCGTCTTCGAGTTCAGCACGTTGCTTGAGCAGCAGCGCGTCGGGACGATCACCCGGCAGCTGGCGTCATGGGCCGCGATCCTCGCCGTTCCGACCGCCTTTGCCGGCATTTACGGAATGAACTTCGAGAACATGCCGGAGCTGCACACGCGCTACGGCTATTATTTCGTGATCATCGCTATCCTGATGATCTGTTTCTGGCTCTACGTGCGCTTTCGACGAACCGGCTGGCTCTAGTCCATCAGCCCCTGCAGGCTCTGATCAGCTCCGGTTCCGGTCGCGGGCCTCCGATCCGGAACGACGCGAAGTAATTCTCCCCCTCGGCGATCGGCTCGACGTGGACGAGCTTCAGTCCCACCGCTGCGAACTCGCAAGCGAGCAGACGAGGCTGAATTCCGTGCCTTTTGGGCTCGCGATTGGCGTCGACGACGATGACCTGTCCATCCGGCTTCAGACCTTCCCTCATGTGCCAGAGGAAGGCGTAAGGCGATTCCACCTCATGATACATGTGGACCATGAAAATGCGGTCGAACGATCGCATCGGAAGCATCGGATTGTCGGGTGAACCGAGCTTCACCGCGACATTGTCCAGGCTTTCGCGATGGACTCGCTGCACCAGCCGATCTTCGACTTCCGGCAGGATATCTTCCGCAAGAACGCGTCCGCGGCGACCAACCACTGGCGCTAGCCTGACCGTATAATAACCCTCGCCTGCCCCGATGTCGGCGACGGACATGCCGGGTTGGACGCCCGCGAGTTCGATGACCTGCTCGGCTTCGCCGACCCGATCGCGAGCATCTTCCGTCGAGAAGGAATCGCCGACGATCGGCGCGACTTCACGGTGGGCCTTGGGAAATTGCGGTTCCCGGGGCGCCTCGCGGCAAGCCCCGGCGGCGGCGATCAGGAAAAGGGCGACGAACGCCCTACTCGACATCCTCGACCTCAACGCGTTCGCCGGTCACGCGCTGTGAAAGGGCCGCGGCCATGAAGCGATCGAGATCACCGTCGAGCACATCGCTCGGCGACGTGGACGTCACGCCGGTGCGGAGGTCCTTCACAAGCTGGTAGGGCTGCAGGACGTAGCTTCGGATCTGGTGGCCCCAGCCGATGTCGGTCTTCGCAGCATTCGCGGCGCTCGCCTCGGCTTCGCGCTTCTGGAGCTCGTTCTCGTAGAGCCGGGCCTTCAGCTGCTTGAACGCGGACGCGCGATTCTTGTGCTGCGACCGCTCGTTCTGGCAGGCGACGACGATCCCCGTCGGAAGGTGCGTGATCCGGACCGCGCTGTCGGTCGTGTTGACGTGCTGTCCGCCGGCTCCCGACGCGCGATAGGTATCGATGCGAAGGTCGGCCTCGTTGATCTGAATGTCGATGTCGTCGTCGACTTCCGGATAGACCCAGACGCTCGAAAAGCTCGTGTGGCGCCGCGCATTGGCATCGTACGGGCTGATCCGGACGAGGCGATGGACGCCGCTCTCGACCTTGAGGTTGCCGTAGGCGTTCTCGCCCTTGATCAAGATCGTCGCGGACTTGATTCCGGCCTGCTCGCCCGAGTGATGGTCGATCATCTCGACCTTGTAGCCGTGCCGCTCGCCCCACCGCGTGTACATGCGCAGCAGCATCTCGGCCCAGTCCTGGCTTTCCGTGCCGCCGGCGCCGGCATTAACCTCGACATAGCTGCTGTTGGCGTCCGCTTCGCCCGCGAGAAGCGCGGCGACCTTGTCGCGCTCGGCACGCTCGGCGAGTTCGCCGAGACTGCGCACGGCATCATCGGCCAGCGCGGCGTCGCCCTCGGATTCAACTAGCTCGAGAAGCTCGGACGTGTCGGCCAGCTCGCGCTCGATCGACCGGGTTGCGTTGATCGCCTCTTCCAGCCGGCGACGCTCGCGCATGACGTCCTGAGCCGCCTTGGGGTCGTCCCACAGCGAGGAATCCTCAACCTTGGCGTTGAGCTCGTCGAGGCGCTTCAGCGCGCGGTCCCAATCGAGGAACCTGCGTAAGAGCGCGATCGCGGCATTGATCTGGTCGGCGTGAGCCTGCGCTTCGGCGCGCATGGTGAATTGCTTTCGTTACAACGCGTGAATCGACGGCGAGCTAGTTGAAGGTGGCCTGATTTTGCAAGGCCGCCTCTGCCGCCTGCGGTTGCGGCCGCGGACGCGATGGCGCCCGAGCAACGCGCGGACGGCGCTCGACCTCGGCAATCTTGTCCGGATCGTTCTCGTCGCCTTCTTCGCCCTGGCCGGCGATCGTCAGCCCATGCGAGCGCCGATAGAAGCGCCGCGGCTCGGTCTGCGGCTGGAAGGCTTCCCAGATCACCGCGGACTTGGGGTCCTCCTGCACTGGGAAGGATCCGAACACTCGCCGTCCGGTCGCGCGGTCGATGCGCACCCAGCGAATTCCGTTGGGAGCAACGAACGGGACCTTCGGCATGTCCTTGAAGGCGGTCTGCGCGAACTGCTTAAAGATCGGCGCCGCGATTCGGCCGCCCTGGGCGCCATGACCCATCGGGCGCGGCTGATCGTAGCCGAGATAGACGCCGCCGACGATTTCGGGCGTGCCGCCGACGAACCAGACGTTGGTCGGGCCGGACGTCGTGCCGGTCTTGCCGAACATCGGACGATTGAGGTCGCGTAAAGTGACAGCCGTTCCGCGCTCGACCACGCCTTCCATGATGTGGACCATCTGGAAGGCGGCCATCGGCTCCAGGATCTGCCGGTCGCGCGAAGGCGGACGAGGCATGCCCTTGCCGTCCCATTCGGCAGCGTTGCAATTGCCCATGACCGCGCAGCGGTTGTCGGTCCGGTAGATGACCTTGCCGTTGCGATCCTGGACGTAGTCGATCAGCGACGGCTTCACCGCACGGCCCTGGTTGGCGAGCACGGCATAGGCGTTCACGAGCTTGGCGACCGTGGTGTCGCCGGCCCCGAGCGAGATCGACAGGTAATTGGGGAAGTCGCCGACACCGAGCTTGCGCGCCGTGTCCGTAATCTTGGCCATTCCGGTCTGCGACGCGGCGCGGACCGTCATCAGGTTGCGTGACTGCTCGACGCCCCAGCGCATCGTCTTCGGCCCGGCATAGCGGTGGTCGAAGTTGACGAAGCACTTCTGCGGAAGGCCCGGCCCCTGCGACGTGCAGAACGGCGCGTCGAGAATGATCGATGCCGGGCTCATCCCGTTCTCGAGCGCCGTATAGTAGACGATCGGCTTGAATGCCGACCCAGGCTGGCGAAGCGCCTGCGTGGCGCGATTGTAGCTGGAGCCGATGACGTCGAAGCCGCCCTGCATCGCAAGAACGCGTCCGGTTCGAACCTCTTCCGCGACGAAGCCGCCGCCGACCTCCGGGATGGAGCGAAGCGCGTAGCTGTTCGTGCCGAGCTGCTTGACGATGATGATCATGCCCGGACGGAGATTGTCGAACGCGGTTCCACCGCCGCCCCTTTTGGGCATGTCCGCCACCGAGCGCGGGAGCGAGCCCGTCGAGCCGTTCGTGAAGCCGATCCTCGCCTCGGCGGAATCCTTGGCAAGGACTACCGCCTTCTTCCAGTCCGCGAAGCCGGTGCCGACCGCCGCGCGATCGAGCTGGCCCGCCCAGTCGCCGCCAAGATCGACGCTGAGCTCCAGATCCTTCCAGCCGCGACCGCCATCGAACCGGGCAAGCCCTTCGCGAAGCGCGTTCGCGGCGGCGTCCTGCAAGACCGGGTTCATCGAGGTCCGGACCCAAAGGCCGCCCGCGTAAACGCTGTTCGGCCCGTCATTGGCGTTGTCGCCGTAGCTCTTCAGAAGCGTCCGGCGGACTTCTTCCATGAAATAGCCGCCCTGCTGGCGGAACTTCTCGTTGCTTCCGTAGCGGATCGTGCCGAGCGACGTCGCCGCTGCGGTCTTCCACTGGTCCTCGGTGATGTAGCCGTTGCGGGACATCTCTCGAAGCACGTAGTTGCGACGATCGAGAGCCTTCTGGGTCGCGCGGGTCGGATCATAGTTCGAAGGAGCCTTCGGAAGGACCGCGAGATAGGCGACCTCGGGCAGGGTCAGCTCATTGACGTCCTTGTCGAAATAAGCCCGGCTCGCCGCCTGGACTCCATAGGCGTTCCGGCCGAGGAAGATCGAGTTGAGGTAGAGCTCGAGGATCTGCTGCTTGGTGAGCGTCGATTCCAGGCGAAATGCGAGGATTGCCTCGCGCGCCTTTCGGCCGATCGAATAGCTGCTGTCCCGAAGCAGATATTTCGCGACCTGCTGAGTGATCGTCGAACCGCCCTTTGCGCGGCCGCCGCCGGTCGCGGTCTTGGTCGTGAAATCGAACACCGCCCCGACCAGGCCCGGATAGTCGATGCCGCCGTGACTGAAAAAGGTCTTGTCTTCGGCCGAGACGAACGCCTGAACGAGCATCGGCGGATATTCGTCGTAGGATAATTCGACGCGCCGCTCGCGAGCGAAAGTCTGGACCGGATTGCCGTCATAGCCGCGGACGCTGGTCGGAAGCGGCGGCTGGTAGGCCAGGAGCTTTTCGGACGAGGGCAGGCCGCTCGCGAAATAGAGCCACATCGCCGAAAAGAGGACGAAGCCGCCGATCAACGCGATCCCGAGCCAGCGGACCCACTTTCGCTGCACCCAAGGGTCGACGCGCTCGCGAACCAGCTGGTTGAAAGCCACTAGGTCCGGAAGCTTAGATGGGACGGCGCTGAGACGTTCGAAACGCATGAGGGGCTGTCTCTAGCGCCTCCTGAGGCGGGCCGAAAGGCTTGAGGTTAGCGGATCATTCGCGAAGCGACGTCGGCTTCGATGGCCTGCGCCAGAGCCAGGACGATCTGAGCCCTCTTCTCGGGCTGGAGCAGCAAGGCCTCGTCGTCCGAGTTGCTGATGTATCCGGCCTCGAAGAGCACCGCCGGCACCTCGGCGTGCCGAAGGACTCGGAAATCGGCAAAGCGATGGGGCTCGGGCCGAAGCTGGTAGCGACCGGCGGATTTGCGGATGAGCCGCTCGGCGAGCGACGCCGAGGCGTTCATCTGCTCACGAAGCGCCAGGTCCGAGAGCATTCCCCGCACGGACCCGTCCGCAACGCTCGATAGGCCCTCGTCCTTATTCTCCTTGTCCGCCAAGCGCGCGGCCTCGGAGTCCGAAGCCACATCGGAAAGCGAATAGACGGTCGCGCCCCGCGCGAGCGGATTGGGCGCACTGTCGATATGCAGCGAAAGGTAGGCGCTCGCTCCGAGGCGGCGGGCAATTTCGGCACGCTGGTCGAGCGTCAGGTAGCGGTCGTCATCGCGTGTCATCGCAACGCGCACTCGGCCCCGCGAAGCGAGCTCGTCGCGAAGCTCGCGGGCGAACTTCAGGGTCAGGTCCTTCTCGTTTGTCGATCCCGAGACACCTTTCGCTCCGGGGTCCCGGCCGCCGTGGCCCGGGTCGAGAACGACGATCGGACGCCCTGGAGTTCTGGCCTCGGTCACCTTGACATCGCCGACCGCTGACCCAAGCTCGACCCTGACGGTGCCCCCCCGCGCCTCGCCGATGAGCGCATGGTCGTCGACAGCCTTTTCCTCGGCAGAGGTTCGATTGCCGGCCCCAAGCGCGGCGGCAGCCAGCACGACGCCGGCGATGGAGATCGCCGCGCCTGCAGTCGCCCTAGCCTTCAGCGATCGTGGTGCCATGAAGTCACTTTATCACGAGAACATAGTTAACGCGCTATTATCCGTGGATTTCAGCGCTTCGGGCCACGGTGTGACTGTTGCGGCACTCGTTCGGGGATGCTAACCGCAATTAATCCTGCGCCTCAACAACGGCGGCAGGGGAAAAAGCGCCGCTCCCTTCAAGGACGCGGCTTCACAGGTTGACGCTGCATGATGCCAAGAAACGCCCCTCGCCTGCTCCAAGAAGAGCGGCGGGTCGCGTCTCCCGCACAGCAATCCGGGATGGTTCGAGCAGCAGAGGCAACAATCCAACAGGTCGCC
>DASSFK010000400.1:0-2208 GCA_035694565.1 Sphingomicrobium sp. | reverse complement strand
GAGATGATGGGCAAAGTCGTGATCATGGGGGCGCTGAACCTCTATCTCGACTTCATCAACATGTTCATGTTCCTGCTCCGCTTCATGGGCGATCGCCGCTAACGCATCGCTCCAAAGCGGAAAAACGAGAGGGCCGGCGGGAAACCGCCGGCCTTTTTCTTATGTTCGGCTGTTCTTGCTCCAGGCGGCCGCGTCGAGCTGGAGATAGACGCTGTCGAACCATTGGCCGCCGACGAGCCAGGTTTGGTCCTTTCGGCCGGTCTCGCGAAAGCCAAGGCGCTTCAGAAGCTTCAGCGAAGCCTGGTTGCGGGGATCGACGTCCGCCTCGACCCTGGCGAGGCCATGGACGCCGAACGCGCGCCAGAGGACCAGGCCGAGCGCTTCCATCGCATAGCCCCGGCCCCAATGGTCGGAGCGCAGGATGAAGCCGATCTCGGGAAAGCGCCAAAGGCCCGCCTTCCCGATCAGGGTCCCATCGAGCTCGACGATGAAATCTTCGCCCTCTGAGGGCTGGATGGCGATCATCGAGGCGAGCCAGTCGCGTGTCTGAGCGAGATCGTCGTGGGGTGGGGAGGACCAATAGGCCATTGCTCGCGGATCGCTCAGAACCTCGTGCATGGCTTCGAGGTCCTGTTCCCGCGCGGGCCGCAGGACAAGGCGTTCGGTGCGGAACTCCATTAAAGGTCCGCTAGCAGGTCGCGAGCGCCCTAGGCGAGGAGCCGCTTGAAGAAGGCCAGTGTTCTCTGCCACGCCAGATCGGCCGCGGTCTTGTCGTAGCGCTCCGCCGACGTGTCGTTGTTGAAGGCGTGATTTACCCCGTCGTAGAGGTAGAAGTTCACCGGCTTCCTCGCGGCGCGGAGCGCCTCGACCCACGCGAAGGATGTGCGGTTCACGCGCTCGTCGAGCCCGGCGTCGTGGATCAGCAATGGAGCCTGCACTTTGGCAGCTTCCGCCGGATCGGGCGCTGGACCGTAATAGGCGACTCCGGCAGCGAGCCTGTTCCCGGCAGCGACGGCGAGGCGGTTCACGAAGCCGCCTCCCCAGCAGAAGCCGACCGCTCCCACCTTTCCGCCGCGGCTCGACTTCGACAGCTCGTCGAGCATCGCGACCGCGTCGGACACCGATTTTTGAAGATCGAGCTTGCCGATGGCGTCGCGCGCCGAATCCTCATTGGCGGGTGTGCCGCCCGAGGGCGAGAGAAAGTCCGGAGCCACCGCCCGGAAACCGGCCACGCCGAGGCGGCGGGCGATGTCGCGGATGTGATCGTTGAGGCCGCGGTTTTCGTGGATGACGAGGACGCTCGCCTTCAATGAGCGGCTTCGCGGTTCGGCGACATAGGCCTTGTATCCGCCGGCGAGATCCTGGGTCCGAGTCGTCAGCCGGGGATCGTCGGGGGGAACCACGGCCGCCGCGGCGGGTGAGGCGGCGATCGCACCGATCAGCGCCTCGGCTGCGGCCAGGCTTCCTGCAAGGGCGACCATCTTTCCCATGAAGTGCCTGCGGTCGAGACCGCCGTGGGTGAAGCGATCGTAGAGGAGGATCGCCTGCTGCTTCCGATGCTCGTCCATCTGGCCTCCTAAGCGGGTTGCGGTTGAGACGGCTGGGCCTCGGCGACCAGCTTGGCATCGATGTCGCGCGCTCGTCGATAGGCTTCGCGGTCCGTCGTCCGGCGAGCATAGTCGACGAAGGTCGGCCGGGGTTCGAGCAGGTTGAAGGCGAGCATGAAATTGACGTTCGCGCCGACGAACAGGTCGGCCGCCGTGAAATGGTCGGAAGCGATATATTCGCGGCCGGTCAGCGCCTTCTCAAGCGTGCTGATGGCGAGATCGTAATTGCCGTAGCCGAACATCCGCTGGCGCTCCGGAGTCGGCTCCCAGCCGGCGGCCTTGTTGCTGAACGCGGCCTCGATCGGGCCTGAGGTGAAGAAGATCCAGCGGTAATAGTCCGCTCGCTCCTGGGGCGGCGGAGCGAGGTTCGCCTCGGGAAAGGCGTCCGCGAGATAGCAGCAGATCGCCGCGACTTCGGTGACGATCCTGCCCTTGTGCTGGATCGCGGGGACCTTTCCCATCGGATTGATGGCGAGATAGGCCTCGCCCTTCATCGTCGAGGCATAGTCGAGGACCTGCGTTTCGTAGGGAGCGCCGACCTCCTCCAGCATCCAGCGGATCGTCTGTCCGCGCGACTGCGGGTTGGTGTAGAAAATGAGGT
>DASSFK010000399.1:0-7779 GCA_035694565.1 Sphingomicrobium sp. | reverse complement strand
CCTGCGATAAAACCCCGAGGCTTATGTTGCCCAGCCGACACAGAATCGCCTGATCGGAGACATTCCCGCCCAAGTGAGGAACCGGCTGGTCCCATGCCAGTTGGATTGGCGAGTAGGGACCAACACCAGGACTGGGCACTCCAATGCTGGACTCCAGCAAGCCTGAGGCATTGCTCGACAGCGCGCTTGCCGCCGTCGAGGACGAAACCTCATTCCGTGCAAAGCTCGATAAGATCGGCGTGCCGATCTACATGGCCGGCACCGACGGCCGGATCACGTTCTGGAATCAGGCCTGCGTCGACTTTGCCGGGCGCGAGCCGCAACTCGGCGAGGATCGATGGTGCGTCACGTGGCGTCTCTTCACGCTCGACGGTGATCCCCTACCGCACGACCAATGCCCGATGGCCAAGGCAATAAGAGAGCAAAGATCGATCCGCTCCGAAGTCGCGATTGCGATGCGCCCGAACGGCTCCCGCGTCGCTTTCCGCCCCTACCCCACCCCGCTCTTCGACGAGTCCGGCCGGTTCAAGGGCGCGATCAACATTCTGATCGACATCAGCGATGAGCAGGCGGAAGCGCTCAAGGAGCAGGCCGCGCGCTGCAGGCGCCTCGCCAACTCGACCGATGACTTGTCGGCTCGCGACATCCTGCGCTCGATGGCCACCGGCTATGATGAGTCCGCGGACTCGCTCCGCGGCTAGATCAAATCCAGAGTGAGCGTGACGTCATCGCCGGCTGCGATATTCGCGCGCCGGCGGACCTCTGCCTTGACCGGGAGGATGTAGCCTCCGCTCTTCTGCGGGAAGACGGATGTACGCCAGGTGACATCATCGATCGTTGCTTCGACGCGCACCGAGCCAAATCCACCGCGTTGGGCAAGGCTTTGAGCACGAAATTCTCCCGCGAGATCCTCGGGGACCGTGATGAAGTGCCAGCTCGCGCTTTCCCCGCTCCAAAGCCAAAGCTGTGCGGTGAGCGTGATCATCTCGCAAGTTCGCCGATCATCGGTCGCAGAACCTCGACAAGACGAGAATAGCAGCCCGAATGGCGAGTTTGGCCCTCACGCGCAGTTCGTCCGGCTGATCGTCGTACGCCATGGCGCCTCCCCGCCGGCCCTTGAAGCTCAGGGTTGGTCCAGTGGCAAGGGCGGCTTAGACCGCCGGAACCGCCGTCGGACCCTCCTTCAGCCGGCGGCGATGCTCACGCCAGGCGGTGTAGATGCCGCTTCCGGCGATGAGCGCTGCACCCATGATCGTGTGGGGGCTCGGCACGTCCGAGAACAGCATCCAGCCGTAGACGGTCGCGGCGACGATCTGGAGGTAGTCGAACGGCGAAACAACCGATACCGGTGCTCGAAGCGATGACGTCATGAGCAGCTGGCCAACGCCGCCCGCTAGGCCGCCCGCAATGACCATCGCCATCGCCTTCAGACCATGCATTTGCCCAAAGAAGGGCATCAGCAAGGCTCCAACCATTATTCCTGCAACGGCGAACCAGAAAACGATGGCGGCAATATTCTCGCTGCGCTGGAGATGCCGAAGCGTGGTCGTGACCCCCGCCTGCCCGACTGCGCCAACGAGCGCGATCATTATGCCGAGCGCTGGCAGGCTCGATCCGCCTGGCCGCGAGACAATCAGCACTCCGACAAATCCTAGCACGACCGCGGTCCAACGGTGGACGCCCACATCCTCCCTCAGGATGAGGAACGAGAGGATGGTTGCGAATATCGGTGCCGTGAAATTGATCGCGGTGGCGTCAGCCAGGGGCAGCAGGATCAACGCCTGGAACGTCAGACCCATGGATAGAAGGCCAAGGGCGCTCCGCCAGACATGGGCGAGCGGCCGGTTGGGCTTCAGCGATGCCAGGCTTTCGCGCTTCAGCACCCAGAACAGGACAACCGGAAGGCTGAACAGCGAGCGATAGAAGACCAGTTCCGGCGCATTCAACCCTTCGATGGACGCCAGCTTGAGCAGCGCGCCCATTGTCGAGAAGCTCAGACCCGAACCGATGCGGCAGAGAATGCCGCTGACGATCTGATCATGCTCCCGGGAGACGGACCGTGCCGTCATTTCGCCCGTCCGATGTCGCACCATGCGATCTTCCGGTCCGCCGGGGCAGCCCCATGATCGGCTTCGAGCCAGCGGCGGAAGTCGGCTTCCCTTTCGAAGAAAACCGCCCCCTTCACTCAAGCTTACCGGGTCAGCTTGCGGTACGTCGTCCGGTGCGGGCGAGTTGCTTCTTCGCCGAGGCGACGGACCTTGTCTTCCTCGTAAGCCTCGAAGTTGCCCTCGAACCATTCGACATGGCTGTCGCCCTCGAATGCGAGGATGTGCGTCGCGAGACGGTCGAGGAAGAAGCGGTCGTGGCTGATAACCACCGCGCAGCCGGCGAAATTCTCAATCGCCTCCTCGAGCGCGCCCAAGGTCTCGACGTCGAGATCGTTGGTCGGCTCGTCGAGCAGCAGCACATTGCCGCCGCGCTTAAGCATCTTGGCGATGTTCACGCGGTTGCGCTCACCGCCTGACAGCTTGCCGACGTTCTTCTGCTGGTCCTGGCCCTTGAAGTTGAAGGCGCCGACATAGGCCCGCGTAGACTGGTCGTGGCCGTTGACCTTCATGTAGTCGAGCCCGTCCGAGATCTCCTCCCAGACGTTGTTCTTGTCGTTCAGGTGATCGCGGCTCTGATCGACGTAGCCGAGGTGTACCGTCGGACCGATATCCACCGAGCCCGAATCCGCCTGCTCCTGCCCAGTGATGAGTTTGAATAAGGTCGACTTGCCGGCGCCGTTCGGGCCGATGACTCCGACAATTCCGCCCGGCGGCAGCGTGAACGACAGGTTTTCGAACAGCAGCTTGTCGCCATAAGCTTTGGAGATGTTGTTGACCTCGATGACCTTGCCGCCGAGGCGCTCGGGCACCTGGATCAGGATTTCGGCCTTGCCGGGAACATATTTTTCCTGCGCGGCAACGAGCTGGTCGAACTTGGCGATACGAGCCTTCGACTTGGTCTGGCGGGCCTTCGCACCCTGCCGGATCCACTCGAGCTCGTGTCGGATCGCCGTCTGACGGCCCGTTTCCTCGCGCTCTTCCTGCTCGAGGCGCTTGGCCTTCTTCTCGAGATAGGTCGAGTAATTGCCCTCGTACGGGAAATATTTCCCGCGATCGATTTCGAGGATCCAGCTCACAACATTGTCGAGGAAGTAGCGGTCGTGCGTGATCATCAGCACTGCGCCCGCATATTCCTTGAGGTGCGCTTCCAGCCACTGGACGCTTTCGGCGTCGAGATGGTTGGTTGGCTCGTCGAGCAGCAGGATTGACGGCTTCTGGAGCAGCAGCCGCGTCAGTGCGATGCGGCGCTTCTCACCGCCGGACAGATTCTCGACGGACCAATCCGACGGCGGGCAGCGCAGGGCCTCCATCGCAACTTCGAGCTGGTTGTCGAGCGTCCAGCCATCGACCGCGTCGATCTTGCCCTGGAGCTCGCCCATTTCCTCCATCAGCTTGTCGAAATCGGTGTCTTCCTTTGGCTCGCCCATTTCGGCCGAGATGGCGTTGAAGCGGTCCACCATGTCGGCGACCTCGCGAGCACCGTCCTTGACGTTCTCAAGCACGGTCTTCGACGGATCGAGATGCGGCTCCTGCGGCAGGTAGCCGACAGTAACGTTCTCGCCGGGCCAGGCTTCGCCCTGGAAGTCCTTGTCGATGCCCGCCATGATTTTCATCAGCGTCGACTTGCCGGCGCCGTTCGGGCCAACGATCCCAATCTTGGCGCCGTGATAGAATTGCAGGTTGATGTGATTCAGCACCGGCTTCTGGGCGCCGGGGAAGGACTTCGTCATGTCCTTCATTACAAAAGCATATTGGGCGGCCATGGGGTCGCGTCAGTCCTTCAGGAGTACGGGAATTGACCGCGAGTTAGGCGATGAGACGCCCAATTTCCACCCCGCTCAGTCGCGGCCGACCATCTCCTCCGCATTTGCGAAGCGATAGTCCTTGAACCGCTCGCGCAGGCGGAGCTTCGACAGTTTGCCGGTCGCAGTGTGCGGAAGCTCCTCGACGAACTCGATCGCGTTCGGAAGCCACCAGGACGCGACGTGCTTGCGGAGGTGGCTGAGGATATCGTCTGAAGTGACGTTGCTGCCGTTGGCGCGAACGACGCACAGGAGCGGCCGTTCGTCCCACAGCGGATGCGGGATTCCAATAGCCGCTGCCTCGGCAACACCCGGCAGGGCGACGGCCGCGTTTTCGAGTTCGATGGAGCTGATCCACTCGCCGCCCGACTTGATGACGTCCTTCGCCCGGTCCGTGATCTGCATGGTGCCGTCCGGATGGATGCAGGCAACGTCGCCCGTATCGAACCACTGCTCGTCGTCGGTCGCATCCTGCTCGGCTTTGAAGTAGCGCTTGATGACCCAGGGGCCGCGACACTGGAGCCGCCCCGAGGACTTCCCATCGCGAGGCTGGATATTGCCGTCGTCGTCGACGACCCGCAGTTCGACCCCGAAGGGCGCGCGCCCCTGCATCGCAATGTGGTCAACCTGCTCCTCGTCATTGAGGTCAGCCCATCGAGTAGGACGCGCTCCACATGTGCCGATGGGCGAGGTTTCCGTCATGCCCCAGGCGTGCGTGACGTCAACGCCTCGCGAACGGAGCCAGCGGATCATCGCGCGCGGTGCGGCCGAGCCGCCGATCGTCACTTTCTTGAGATCGCCGAGTTCTTCACCGGTCCGCTCGATATGATCAATCATCGTCAGCCAAACGGTCGGAACACCGGCGGAGTGAGTGACTTTCTCCTCGCGGAAGAGCTGGCACATCCGGTCAGGACGATAGTCGGCCGAAAGGACGAGTTTCGCCCCCGTTGCCGGTGCCGCCCAGGGAACGCCCCAGGCATTGGCGTGAAACATCGGGACGATCGGCAGCACCACGGCCTGCTGTGACAGGCCCATGATATCCGGCCCGATCTGGGCAAGGGTGTGAAGCATCGTCGAGCGATGCTCGTAGAGGACGCCCTTGGGGTTGCCCGTGGTGCCGCTCGTATAACAGAGGCCGATTGGCTCCCGTTCGTCGCCGTCGACCCAGGTATAATTGCCGTCCTCGACATCGATCCACTCGCGGAATCCCGGCTGGCCGGGGTCGGGGTCGAAGCAGATAAAATGCTCGATCGTCTTCCACTTGGGTCGCATCCGATCGACGATCGGAATAAAGGCCCGGTCATAAAGAAGAATCCGATCCTCGGCGTGGTTGGCGATATATTCGAGCTGGTCGTCGAAAAGGCGCGGATTGATCGTGTGCAGGACGCCGCCCATCCCGGTCGTTCCATACCAGGCGATCAAATGATGCTCGTGGTTCATCGCCAGTGTGGCCACTCGGTCACCGCGATTGATGCCGAGCCGCTCCAGCGCCTGCGCCATCTTGCGAGCGTCACGATGGATATTGCGCCAGTTCGTGCGGGTGGTCCGCCCGTCCGCCCAGGCGGTGACGACCTCGCCGTCGCCATGCTCGCGCTCGCCGTGATCGATGAGGCGCGTAACGCGCATCGACCAGTCCTGCATTGCCCCTAGCTGCACGGTCCTCTCCCCTGACACAGCTGTGAATAGTGTGGCTGGAGCAGTTGGCCCAGACAAGCGCTTTAATTTTGCTACCGAGCGACGCGAACTTGCGAAACGGTGACAGCTAGAAAGGAAGCTTCATCCCCGGCGGGAGCGGCAGGCCGCTGGTTACCTTCTGCATCTCGGTATTGGCGGCGTGATCGGCCTTCGTGCGAGCATCGTTCAAAGCGGCGGCGATCAGGTCTTCGACCATCGCCTTCTCGGACGGCGATAAGAGGCTCTCGTCAATATCGATGCCGAGGATCGTGCCCTTCGCGGTCGCGCGGATCTTCACGAGACCGCCGCCAGCGACTCCTTCGACTTCGATGCTTTCAAGGCTCTGCTGAGCTTTCTGCAGCTCGGCCTGAGCGCTTTGCGCCATCTCCATGATCTTGTTGAGGTCCAGGTCGGGCATCGGTCAGGGGCCTTTCGTCGAGAAGGATTCTAGGGTGGCATCCGGAAATGCCTCGAACGCGGCTTGAACCGCCGGATCGGCCAGCACTTCAGAACGAACGCGCTCCTCGGCTATTTTCTCCTGATCCAGGAGCGATGGCTCGGCGGCTTCGTCGGAAATCGAAACCTGCCAGGCTTCCCCGGTGGCATCCTTCAGCGCGCTAGCGAGGTCGCGGGGCCAATCCGTGCCGAGGGGCCGCATCGGTTTCAGGACGAGTTCGGGCGGAGCAAAGCGGACGAGGCCGACCTGATCGTGGAGCAGGACAGCAAGCTGATGCTTTCCGCGGGCCTCGAGCAGGTTGATCACGCCTTGGAAGTCGACTGGGAGCTGCGCCTTCGGGCGGCTTGGCGGTGCCGGCGCGATTGACGGCGCCGGTGCAGCCGCAGCTTCGCCTGAGAGGCGCGAAAGGACGCTCGCCGGATCAGGCAATTCCGCCGCGTGGATAAGGCGAAGGAGAGCCATCATCGCGGCTTCGCGCGGGTCCGGGGCGACCTGGACGTCCGCCAGGCCTTTCAAAAGCATCTGCCAGACGCGGTGGATCTGCCCCCAGCCAAGCTGGTCGGCGAGGCGCGCGGCCGCCTCACGTTGCTCGGCCGGAAGCGCCTCGGGGCTAACTCCGGCCTTGGTGCGTGTTGCGACATGCAGCTCCTCCATCAACCCGCGGATGAGCGACGCTGGATCGATTCCGAGGTCGTGCGCTTCGTCGAGATCAAAGAGCGTCGCCGCGGCATCAGCCGAGAGAACATGCTCGAGGAGGCGGCGAATGCGGCCTCGGTCGGCGAGGCCGAGCATGTCGCGGACTTGCTCCGCCGTTACCGTCGCACCGCCGTGGGCGATCGCCTGGTCGAGAATGGACAGGCCGTCACGAGCCGAGCCTTCGGCGGCGCGAGCGATCATGCGAAGAGCGTCGTCCTCGACATTGACACCTTCCGCTTTTGAAACTTCGGCGAAGTGCGCCGTGAGCTTCTCGGCCGGGATTCGGCGAAGGTCGAAACGCTGCGTGCGCGACAGGACAGTGAGCGGGACCTTGTCCACCTCCGTTGTTGCGAACAGGAATTTTACGTGCTCAGGCGGCTCCTCAAGAGTCTTCAACAATGCGTTGAAAGCACTCTTTGAGAGCATGTGGACTTCGTCGATAATGTATATCTTGTAGCGCGCGCTGACCGACGCATAGCGCACTGCATCGATGATCTCGCGGACATCATCCACACCGGTGTGTGATGCGGCGTCCATTTCGATCACATCAATGTGTCGTCCCTCGGTGATCGCCTTGCATTGCTCGCAGATTCCGCAGGGATTGATGGTGGGACCACCCTCCCCGTCCGGGCCGATACAGTTCAGGGCTTTGGCGACCAGCCGCGCCGTGGACGTCTTTCCCACTCCGCGAACACCCGTGAGCAGGAAAGCGTGCGCGATGCGTCCGCGCTCGATCGCGTTGGCAAGCGTCTGCACCATAGCGTCCTGGCCGATCAGCTCCGAGAAGTTCTGGGGCCGATACTTGCGTGCAAGCACGCGGTACGGTGAAGCTGCGGCCTTCTGAGGCGCCTCGGGCAGGTCAAGGCCGAGGCCAGGCGATTCGGGTTCTTCCATGAGCTATGGTTTAGGGGCGCTCGAGGGTCCGCGCCAAGGCTTGAAGGTGGGAGCCGGAACGACCCGAGACGAAATCGTTGTGGCTGCTTCCTTCCGGATCTGACCAGGTTGGCGACAGCCTCGTCCGCCCGACTCCCGCGGCGCATAT
>DASSFK010000398.1:0-2610 GCA_035694565.1 Sphingomicrobium sp. | reverse complement strand
ATAACGGGTTGCGCCTCGCGTTCAACCGGCTTGAGCGCTGGCCTGCCCTCGCTTACAGCCGCTCCGAATCCCTGAACGGAGTTTGTGACAGATGGCGGAAGGTACCGTCGCGGCCGATCAGCTGCGGCTATTCATCGAGCGAATCGAACGTCTTGAAGAGGAAAAGAGGGGCATCGCGGACGACGTGAAGGACGTCTACGCGGAGGCGAAGTCCAACGGCTATGATCCGAAGATCATGCGCATGATCGTCCGCTTGCGGAGGATGGAGACGCACACTCGTCAGGAACAGGACGCCGTGCTCGAAACCTATCGCACCGCGCTCGGTCTCGCGTAAGGAAAAGCCATGGCAGGCCATTCCAAATTCAAGAACATCATGCATCGCAAGGGCGCGCAGGACAAAAAGCGGTCTGCGATGTTCTCGAAGCTTAGCCGTGAAATCACCGTCGCTGCAAAGATGGGCCTGCCCGACCCCGACATGAACCCGCGCCTCCGGGCAGCCGTTCTCGCAGCAAAAGCGCAGTCGATGCCGAAGGATAATATCCAGCGCTCGATCGACAAGGCGACCAAGGGCGACGCCGAGACCTACGAGGAAATCCGCTACGAGGGTTTCGGCCCTGGCGGTGTTGCCCTCATCGTCGAGGCGCTCAGCGACAACCGCAATCGCACGGCCACCAACGTCCGAACCGCTTTCTCGAAAAACGGCGGCAACCTCGGAGCCTCGGGGTCCGTGAGCCACGGCTTCGAGCGGATGGGCCTCATCGAATATGGCGCTGGCGCTGGCGAGGCCGACAAGGTTCTGGAAGCGGCCATCGAAGCGGGCGCCGAAGACGTCGAGTCCGATGAGGAGGGCCACGAAATCTGGACTTCCGTCGACTCGCTCCACGAGGTCGCAAAGTCGCTCGAAGGCGCGCTTGGTGAAGCCGAAGCGGTCAAGCTCGGTTGGAAGGCCGGCACCGAGGTCGAGGTTCGCGGCGACGATGCTGCGGGCCTGATGAAGCTGATCGACGCGCTCGAAGAGGACGACGACGTTCAGACCGTCTGGGGCAATTACGACGTCCCCGACGAGGAGCTGGAGAAGCTTGCCTAGAGTCCTCGGACTGGATCCTGGCCTCGGTACGACCGGCTGGGGACTGATCGAGGCCGAAGGCAACCGGCTTTCCCACATTGCCAACGGTCACCTCAAGACGAGTCCCGCGTCACCTTTGCCGGTGAGGCTCGCTTTTCTTTGCGATCAATTGCTTGGAATTATTGCCGAGCACCGGCCTGACACGGCGGCCGTCGAAGAAGTGTTCGTCAATCAGAATCCGCAATCGACGCTGAAGCTGGGCCAGGCACGAGGAGTCGTCCTGATGTGCGTTGGGCGAAGCGCGATGGTGGTCGGCGAATATTCTCCCACCCTCGTGAAGAAGTCGGTCGTGGGGACCGGCGGAGCGGAAAAGGCCCAGGTCCACGCAATGGTGTCTCGTTTGTTGCCCGGCGCGAAGATTGCGGGCGCGGACGCGGCGGACGCCCTCGCCGTCGCCATCACTCACGCGCACCATATCGCAAGCGCGAGACGGCTTCGTTAGGCGGGCACCGGCTCTTCTCGATCCGCGATGGCCGTCTGCTGCCGCTCCGAGTGCCGCTCTGCCCAATCGAGCGCGAAGTCCGCGACCTCTTCCCAGCCCTCGTCCAGGCAGGTCCAGTGCGATCTCGTCGGGAAGATCCGGAGCTCCGTCACAGAGGCGGCGCGCCGCTGCTTGCGGAAGATCGCCTCCGTCATCGCCGCATCCGCGATCAGGTCCTTCCCGCCGCCGATCAGGAGCAGCGGCGGTCGCTTGGGATTGGCCCAGTCAATCTTGATCTTGTTGACGACTCCATCCCAGTAAACCTTGCCGGGAGTCGGAACGATATAGCTGTCGTAGAGCGCATCGGCCTGATGCTTTGGAACGGTCTGCGCGAAGCGGTTCCGGAAGAAGCGTCGCGACATGACCTTCGCCTTTCGCCAGCTAAACGGATCGAGGAACACTGGCAAAGTCGAGACGATCGCGTGCGGATAGAGCGGGACGCCGGGGGTCGGAGCGGGATCGATCGCCACTCCGGCGGCGCCAAGGCCGCGATCGAGCAGATGCTGGGTGAACGTCCCGCCGGCCGAGTGCCCGATGATGATCGGCGGCTCTTCGAGATCACGGATGATCCGCTCGTAATGGTCGAGGATCTGGCGCTGACCGAGGCTCGACAGTTCCGGCGCCGGCGAAGCCCGAAGTTCCGCCGGTGGCCGGTCGTCGTATGGCCAGTCGGGCGCGATGACCCGATGGCCATTCCTCTCGTACCGTGCCTTGAACCCGGCCCAGCTCGCGGAATTCAGCCAGGCCCCGTGAATCAGAACGATCGTAGAACTCATTCGCTCAGGCTCCCAAAGCTGTGGGGTCGAAGCGGCCTCGACTCACCGCGTCCGATCGGCCTCGACCTATATCCATAAGATGGAGGGCCGTCAGCGACGTTCGCCAAGGCCGATTCCAATGTGTCGCGGCACGCGCTAGGCATCGACAATGATCGCCCGCCTGTCCGGAATTCTCGCCGAAACCAGCGCCGACACGGCGATCATCGACGTCGGCGGAGTCGGCTATC
>DASSFK010000397.1:0-4343 GCA_035694565.1 Sphingomicrobium sp. | reverse complement strand
TAGAGCACCGACTTGTTGAGGACGGTGATGCCGACGATCATCGCCATCATCGCCGCGCTCAGGGTCACGAAGGCGCGGTTCCCGAGAAGGCTGGCAAGGGCATCGCCGACGCTTGCCGGAAGCGGGCGCTCGATCGGCGCGGACTCGCGATAGGTGATGCCGACGATGACGAGGATGATCGCGCCGATGGTCGCGAACAGCACCGCCGCCGCGAAATAGGCCTCCGAGGCCGACGAGCCGGTCAGCCACCGCCCGACCGGAACGGTGCACAGGGCGACCATGACGGCGGCGCCGGTTCCGAACAGCATCCGCATTCCGGCGACGAAGGCGCGGTCCTGCGGGTCGGGGCTGATCCGGGCGGTCATCGCCAGATAGGGGACGTTGACGGCCGCGTACGCCGCCCGGAACAGCAAATGCGCTCCAAGCACGCACGCGACCATCAGCGCTCCATCTCCCAGGGGCGGCATGTAGATGAGCATGAAAGTGAGCCCGAGCGGAACGGCGCCGGCGGTCAGGATGGCGCCGTAACGCAAGGAGCCGTGCCGGCGGTCGACGAGCACTCCGGCGGCGAAGTTCGCGATCCCGTCCCACACCGAGGCGACCATGTAGGTCGTCGCCGCGACCGCGATCGGAATGGCGAGCGCGTCGGTGTAGTAGAAGAGGAGGAAGAGCATCACGCTCTGCCAGTAGAGATTGAAGGCGAAGTCCCCGAAGGCGAACAGAAGCAGCCGGGGCTTCGATGCGTGGGCGGCCTCCATCAGAACCGGCTGAGCACGAAGTCGGTGGCCCGCTCCTGGTCGGGAATGGTGAAGCGGACGGCATGGGCGTCCGCGTCGGTCTCGACCCGATCGACGCCGCGCACCCTCGCCGGGCCGCTCCAGCCGTGGATCGTCACCGCGATCGCCTTCCACCACGGCTTGTAGTCTCCCTCGCGCTTGTCGAAGTGAAGCATGATGCCGTCCTTGCCGCGCGTGCAGCGGACGGTCTGCCGGAGGCTCGCGCCGTGGATGCTGACGCCGTCGTCCCAGTAGAGCTGGCCGGCGCAGTCCTCGCCCGGATAGACGTGCAGCTCGAGCGGGCCGTTCGGACGCTCGGCCGTGCTCTGCGTCAGCGGCTGGCGCGGGATGATCGCCCCGGCGCGGACGAAGACCGGAAGGCGCTCGAGCGCCGGCACCTCCCGGACGATCTCGAACGGCGTGTCGGGCTTGCGTTCGCCGGAAACCGGCAGGCCCGACCAATAGTCGAACCAGCCGGGTCCCGGCATGCACACCTCGTAAGGGTGGGTCGATTCGGGCTTTGGCGAAGGAGCGACGAGGAGATCGCGGCCGACGGTGAAGGCGATCGACTGGTCGCAGGGCGCCTTCGCCAGCTCGGGATAATCGTAGAACAAAGGCCGCATGAACGGGTCCCCGGTTCGGGACGTCTGTTCGGCAACGGCGTACAGATAGGGCATCAGCCGGTACCGCTCCTCGATGAAGCGGCGGCGGATGGCGAGATGGTCCGGCCCGTCGACCCACGGCTCCGAGCGCGGCGAGCTGTTGGCGCTATGGCCCCGGAAGATCGGCGTGAAGGCGGCAATCTCGTACCACCGCGTCGCAAGCTCGGGGCTTGCTCCGCCGATGAAGCCCGGAACGTCCGCTCCGGACCAGGCGATGCCCGACAGGCCGAGGTTCAGCATCTGCTGGACCGCGAGCTTCAGATGGTCAAAGGTTGAGTTGTTGTCGCCGGTCCAGGTGACCGCGAACCTTTGCCCGCCGGCAAAGGTTGCTCTCGTCATGACGAAGGGCCGGACGTTGGGACGGAGCTTCAGCAGTCCCTCGTAAGTCGCCCGGCTGTTCTCCATTCCGTAGACGTTGTGGACTTCCGCATGGGTCGCGGTTCGCGGCGCAAAGCCATCGCCCTCGATCCGGTGCACCGTGCTGAGCGGCATGGTCTTGGTCGGCGTCTCGAAGATCGCCGGCTCGTTCATGTCGTTCCAGAAGCCGGCGATGCCGTCGTCGACGAACCCCTTGTACAAGGAGCCCCACCAGTCCCGGCTCGCCTTGCGGGTGAAGTCCGGGAACACGGACGGTCCCGGCCAGACCGGCGCAACGTAGAGGCTGCCGTCCGGGTTCTTCAGGAAGTGATCGCCCGCGATCCCGCTGTCGTAGGGGGTGTAACCCTGGTTCGGCGCGTGAGCGATGTGAAGGTCGGTGATGGTGACCAGCCTGAAACCGTCCTTGCCGACCTCGCGGGCGAGGCCCTTGAGATCGGGAAAAGTCGTCTTGTTCGTCGTGAACGGCCGATTGCGATCCTGGAAATCGATGTCGAGCCAGATCACGTCGCTCGGGATCCGGTCGGAGCGAAGCCGCTTCGCAATTGCGCGAACCTCGGTCTCGCTCATGTAGCTGTAGCGCGACTGCTGGTAGCCGAGCCCCCAGCGCGGCGGCAGCGGAGCCTTTCCGGTCAGCTCGGTGAAGCGGCGGACCACGTCGGCGAGCGTCGGTCCGGCGATGAAATAATAATCGATCGGGCCGCCGTCGGCCGAGATCGCCAGCGTTCCATCCTCGCGGTGACCGAAATCGAACGAGCTTCGCCGACTATTGTCGAGGAAGAAGCCATAGGCTCCGCCGGTGCCGCCGCTCGCGATGTAGAAGGGGATCGACTTGTAGATCGGGTCCGTCCCGCGATCGAAACCCCAGGCGTCGGTGGTCCAGTTCACGTAGGTCGCGCCCCGGCGATTAAACGGCCCGGTCTTGTCGCCGAGGCCATAATATTGCTCCGGCGCCTGCATCCGCTTGCGCAGGGTAAAGCTCTGCCCATCGAAACTGACCGCGTTCGCCGGGTCCCTCTGGATGAACCGGGCGCTTCGATCGGAGATATCCAGTCCCAGTGAATCCTGTCCGATCCGGACATCGAGCGCGCTGGTCTGGAACCCGTTTCCCGTCAGGTCGACATCGACGCCCTTCGAGCGCATGTCGGCCGGCACGGCCCAGCTCGCATCCTCCGGGAATTTTCCGTCGGGCGCGATCCGCACCCGAAGGATCGATGGAGTGATCGCGGTGACCCGGATCCTCGCCTTCCCGTTGCTGGCCTCGACACCGCTCTTCACAGGATGGGCGAAGGGCACCGGCGGGGGGAGGGAGTTCGCAGGTGAGGCGAGCGCCGCGAGGCTTGCGGCGAGAAGCATCTGGGTTCGGGTCATAAGATGGTTGCGACCCTAGCCGAGCAATCCGCGTCCGCAATGCCTACGGACTAATTCCGATACCGCGCGGCGCGTCCGCCCGTATTGCCCGCAACAAAGCCGAGGCCTAATGGAACCTCGACCTGTTTGCGTTCGTCTGGGCATCGACCCAAGTTCAAGTCGGCGGGGGCTCGTGAATTCATTCGCGCGTCATGGCGAACTCAGGCTCGGCCAGCGCATGCTGGCGACGCGTCTTGCCGCTCTTTCGGCGCTGACCCTTCTCCTTTCCGGCTGCAACCGCGGGATCCTCGATCCGGTCGGCCCGGTCGGCCAGGCCGAGAAGACGATCCTCATCAACTCGACCGCGATCATGCTCGCCATCATCATTCCGACGATGATCGCGACCGTCGCCTTCGCCTGGTGGTTCCGGCGCGGCAACGCCAAGGCGACCTATCTTCCCGATTGGGAATATTCGGGCGCGATCGAGCTCGTCGTCTGGTCGATCCCGGCGCTGACGATCATGCTCCTTGGCGGCATCACCTGGATCGGGAGCCACGATCTCGAGCCAAGCAAGCCGCTCGTTTCGGAAAAGCCGGCGCTCAAGGTCGAGGTCGTCTCGCTCGATTGGAAATGGCTGTTCATCTATCCCGACCAGGGCATTGCGACGGTCAACCAGCTGGTCGTTCCGCAAGGCACCCCGGTCAGCTACCGGCTGACCTCCGGGACCGTCTGGAATGTCTTCTTCGTCCCGCAGTTCGGGACGATGATCTACACCATGCCGCGGATGACCACCCGGCTGAACCTGCAGGCCGATCGTCCCGGGGTCTATGACGGCCTGTCGGCGCATTTCAGCGGCGACGGCTTCCCGGGCATGCAGTTCAAGGCCCATGTCCTTCCGGAGGACCAGTTCGCGATGTGGGCCCAGGGCGCCCGCGGGCAGGGCGCGGTGCTCGACGGCCGCGGCTATGCCGAGCTTTCCAGGCCGACCAGCTATGTGAAGCCAATGACCTATGGCGCCGTTGCGCCTGGCCTGTTCGACGCGATCGTGGCCAACAAGGCGCCGCCTCCGCAGATGATTCCGCACAATCCGCCGACCAGCGAACAGGGGACTGGCCAGAATGCTCGGTAAGCTAAGCTGGGACGCCATCCCCTTCGACGAGCCGATCCCGCTTCTGACGTC
>DASSFK010000396.1:0-2247 GCA_035694565.1 Sphingomicrobium sp. | reverse complement strand
TGGGCACGATGCGGGGGTCGGTGGTGTAGACGCCGTCCACGTCGGTGTAGATGTCGCAGCGGTCGGCCTTCACTCCGGCGGCGATCGCGACGGCGGAGGTGTCGGACCCGCCGCGGCCCAGGGTGGCGAGACGGCCGTCTTCGGAAATGCCCTGGAAGCCGGGAATGACGGCGACCGTGCCGCCTTTCAACGCCTCGTCCAGGGTCGCGGTCTCGATCGCTTCGACGCGGGCATTGCCGTGCACTCCGGAGGCCCGGACCAGCTGCCAGCCCATGAAGCTGCGAGCCTTCACGCCCATGTTCTGGAGAGTCATGGCAAGCAGGCCCGACGTGACTTGCTCGCCCGATGCGACGACCACGTCATATTCCTTGGGATCGCTGAGCGCGGACGCCTCGCGGCAAAGCTGAACGAGGCGATCCGTCTCGCCCGCCATAGCCGAAACGACGACGAGAACCTCGTTGCCCGCTTCGGCCTCGCGGCGCACCCGGCTCGCCACGTTGCGGATTCGCTCGATGCCCGCCATCGAGGTTCCGCCGAATTTCATGACGATGCGAGGCATTGGGCTCCTTGGGTGAACGGGCGCGCCCTGTTAGGAGGCGACTATGGCGGAAACAAGCACAAGCAAGGGCTTGTCCCGAGCGACGACGAGTATCGTTCAGGAAGAGATTGAGCAGTTCGGGAAGCTCGCCGGCGACTGGTGGGACCCGGCGGGCGCGTCGGCGATGCTGCACAAGCTCAATCCGGTGCGGCTCGGTTACATCCGCGACTGGATCGACCAGCATTGGTCGCTCGACGAGCACAGCCGCCGGCCGCTGGAGGGGAAGACGGCCCTGGATGTCGGCTGTGGGGCCGGATTGCTGGCGGAGCCGCTCGCGAGACTTGGCGCGAGGGTCACCGCGATCGATCCCGCCGCGGAGCTGATCGGCGCGGCGCGCGACCATGCGGCGGGGCAGGGCCTCGACATCGACTATCGTGTTTCCACGATCGAGGAGATGGACGGCACCTTCGACCTGATCACGTCGATGGAAGTGATCGAGCACACCGCCGATCCCCAGCAATTCCTCGAGGACCTGACCAAGCGGCTGGCGCCGAACGGGCTGTTGATGCTGTCGACGCCCAACGCGACGAGCTGGTCGAAGCTGATCACCATCACTCTCGCCGAGGGCCTGGGGGCGATCCCCAAGGGGACTCACGACTTCGACAAGTTCATCGCTCCGGAGCGGATGAAGCAGCTGATGGGGAACGCCGGTCTCAAATGCCTCGACGTCGAAGGCCTCGCGTTCAGCCCGACGCGCGGGCTTCACCTCAGCGAGGACCTGAGGCTCAATTATCTGGTGGCGGCGACCCACTCATGAGGCGCTCGTAAAAGGCGATCGCGCGCATGTAATCGCCAATGCCGATCCGTTCGTCGTTGCCGTGGAAACGCGTGAGATCGCCCTTGCGCATGGTGATCGGGACGAAGCGCAGGACCGCTCTTGCGACGCCCTGATAATGCCGGCCGTCGGTCGCGCCGACGACGAGCCCCGGTGAGACTCCGGCTTCCGGAAAGCTCGTTCGAACGAGCGCTCTGAACCTTTGGTACTCGACGCTGTCGGGCGAAACGGGGGTTGCCGGGTCCTGCTGGAACGAGGCCGGGCGGACCTGAACCTGTGGATCGCCGATGACCTTGCGGTCATGCTCGAGGACGTCCTCGACCGTGTCGCCGGGCAAGATTCGGTGGTTGACGACCGCGTGCGCCACCTGCGGGATCACATTGTCCTTGGTGCCCGCCTTGAGGATGGTTGGAGCGGTTGTGGTCCGGATCGCCGCCGCGGTGCTGGGCACACTCAGGAGCTGACGCTCGACCAGCGGGCCGGTGAGCCAGCGATTGGCGAGCGCGACGCGCATCGTGAGGCTGCCGTAGGGCGCGATCCCATCGAGCATCGCACCCGATGGTCCCTTGATTCTCGCTGGCATCTGATTGTCGGACAAACGCTCGACGGCTCTTGCGATCCGCACCGCGGAATTGTCGTTCGCGGGCATCGAGCTGTGGCCGCCGGCACCGGTCGCGGTCAGCTCGACGGAGACATAGCCCTTCTCGCCGATGCCGATCATGGCGATCGGCGTGGTCACGCCGCCGATCACGCCGTCGAGCACGGCATAGCCCTCGTCGAGGCCGAGGCCGATGTTCGCGCCGCGCTGCCTGAGGAGGGCAGCCATTGCCTGCGCGCCGGTGCCGCCGCGCTCCTCGTCATGGCCGAACGCCAA
>DASSFK010000395.1:0-6797 GCA_035694565.1 Sphingomicrobium sp. | reverse complement strand
ACTGAGATCCTCAAGGCCGCCGGCCGCGACACGGACCTGATCGAGGTTCCGAACGCGGTGACTTCCCTGATTTCCTATCTCGGCTTCCTGCCCGGCGCCCCGCTGACCCGCGATCAGTGGCTGATGCTTCAGGAGGACAATTTGCCATCGGCGGGTTCGGAAGGCCTCGAGGCGTTCGGAATCAAGGCGACGCCCTTCGGAGCGGTCGCGCCCGAATGGCTCGCGATGTACGGCGGCAATCGCTTCGCTCGACGCCGCGTTGGCCTCACGGCGAACAGCTAGTCGGTGCCGATCCTCCTGATCGCGATCATCCTCGGCATCGTCGAGGGGGTGACGGAATTCCTGCCCGTTTCGTCGACGGGCCATCTGATCCTCGCGACCGAGCTCCTCGGCTTCGATGCCGAGAAGTGGGCGGCCTTCAACGTCATCATCCAGCTCGGAGCGATCCTCGCGATCGTGGTTCTGTACTGGCGTACCTTCTGGGCGGTGCTGGAGGGCATCCTGCGCAACAATCCGACGTCGTGGCGCTTCATCCGCAACGTGCTGATCGGCTTCCTGCCCTCGGCCATCATCGGCGTGATCCTGATCAGCAGGATCGAGCTTCTGCTCGGTAATGCCGAGGTCGTCGCCTGGGCATTGATCGCCGGCGGAATCGCCATCCTTTTGATCGAGAAATTCATCAAGCCGGGCGAGATCGTCGGAGTCGCCGAAATGCCGATGAAGACGGTGCTCGGAATTGGCTTCATCCAATGCCTTTCGATGATCCCCGGGGTCAGTCGCTCGGGCGCGACGATCCTCGGCGGACTGTCGCTCGGGGTTGAACGGCGGACCGCGGCGGAGTTCAGCTTCTTCCTTGCCATCCCGACCATGGTCGGCGCGACGACGCTCGAGCTTATCAAGCATCACGACACCTTGCTTACCGGGGCGAGCGGAATCGGCTTTTCCACCGTCGCAGTCGGCTTCGTCGTCAGTTTCATCGTCGCGATCGTGGTGGTGAAGGGCTTCGTCCACTACATCTCGAGGCACGGCTTCTGGCCGTTTGCCTGGTACCGGATCGTCGCCGGAGTGGCCGCCCTCGCCTGGCTCGCGGCGCGCTGATTCATCTGCCGTTCATGGGCCGCTAAGGTCCATGAGCGTTAGAAATCAGAAGCTTATCCGCTCGAGGAACCGACCCATGCGCGTTGCTCTACTCGCATTGCCGCTTGCAGCATTGGTGACACCCGCCGTTGCGTTCGCCGCGCCCGCTCCTCAGGAAACCGCGCAAATCCAGCGCGAGCTGACCGACCCTAAGTGGGCGGACCGGCTGACGGACGCGATGCTCGCCATGTCCAAGGCGTTCATGAATATGCCGGTCGGCGAGGTCGAAGCCGCCGTTCAGGGCCGCCAGCCGACCGCCGACGACAAGCGCCGCACGGTGCAGAGCGAAACCGGCATGTCGGAGCAGCAGCTTCGCCGGAAGATCGAAGACAGCCGCCCAGCGATGGAAGCCGGCATGAAGGCCATGGCGGCCGCCCTTCCAGCGATCATGAAGGGCTTTTCCGACGCCCAGCGCGAGCTGGAAAAAGCGAGCGCCAGTGTGCCTCGTCCCGATTATCCCAAGCGCTGACGCTTGAGCGCCTAGACGCGCGCTCATCCCTCGCTAAAGCTGCCTCGAAATGTGGCAGCTCTTCCAATTCCCGCTCTGTCCCTTTTCGCGCAAGGTGAGGCTTGTCCTCGCCGAGAAGGGCATCGCCGCGGAGCTGGTTCGCGAGAATCCCTGGGAGCGCCGCGACGAGTTCGTCGACCTCAATCCGGCGGGTGAAACTCCGGTCATGGTCGACGCGGACCAGGCGATCACCCTGATCGGTTCGCAGCCCATCGTCGAATATTTCGACGAGACGATCGACCGCATGCCCATGATCCACGGCAATGCGGTTCTTCGCGCCGAGATCCGCCGACTGACCGAATGGTTCGACGAAAAACTCTACCGCGAGGTCGTCGAGCCGCTGATGAACGAGCGAATGCGAAAGCGTCTGGTCAGCAAGGAGAGCCCGGACACGCGCATCCTTCGCGAGGCGATGCGGGTTGCGAACAACCATCTCGACTATGTCGATTACCTGCTCGATCACCGCCGCTGGATGGCCGGGCCGGGCCTGAGCCTCGCCGACTTCGCAGCCGCCGCCCACCTCAGCGTCATCGACTATCTCGGCGCGCTCGACTGGCGCGGGCACAAGCAGACCAAGGACTGGTACGCAGTCATGAAGTCGCGTCCGTCGTTCCGCCCGCTGCTCGGGGAACGGATGGAGGTGATCGTTCCGCCACAGCATTACGACAAGGTCGACTTCTGAAGACGGCCGGCCGGATCGGTCTCATCGCGGCGGTCGTGCTGCTGGCGCTCGTCGCCGTCGTCGCCTTCAACACCATTCGACTGAGGCCCGAGCCGCTGGCGTCGGCGCCGCCGCCACTCCCCGTCGATGCGGCAGCTGTTCAGCGCCTGTCGAAGGCACTCCAGGTCCAAACGGTTTCGACAGAGGCCGGACCGCCTTCAGGCGAGGTGATCCAGGCCTTCCACTCTCTTCTCGAACGAAGCTTCCCGCTCGCCCATGCGCAGCTGAAGCGCGAGGAAGTGGCCGGCGGAAGCCTTCTCTTCACCTGGGCGGGCACCGACCCATCCGCCCCTGCCCTGCTCCTGATGGCTCACCAGGACGTCGTTCCGGTCGAAGCCGGGAGCGAGGGCAAGTGGAGCGCTCCGCCGTTCAGCGGCACTGTCGCAGATGGCTTCGTGGTCGGACGCGGGGCGATCGACGACAAAGGCTCGCTGATGGCCATCCTCGAGGCGACCGAGCGCCTGCTCGCCCGCGGCCATCGCCCGAAGCAGACCATCTATTTGGCGTTCGGCCATGACGAGGAGCGCGGCGGCACCGGCGCTCAGGCAATGGCTGCCCTCCTCAGGCAGCGCGGCGCGAACATCGGCCTCGGCCTCGACGAGGGCTATGCCGTGCTCGACGGCGTGATCGGCGGCGTGACCGCACCGATCGCCATGATCGGCATCGGCGAGAAGGGCTATGTCTCCGTCGAGCTGACCGCGACCGGCGCCGGCGGCCACAGCTCGATGCCCGCGAACGACAGTTCCGCGGTACGGATCGCAAGAGCCGTCGAGCGCCTGTCCGACCATCAGTTGCCAGCGAGAATCAAGGGACCATCGGGTGCGATGCTCGATGGGATCGCGCCCTACGGCAACCTCACGATGCGCGTCGCGCTCGCCAATCGCTGGCTCACCGGCCCGCTGGTCGAGCGTCAGCTCCTTAGTGTGCCCAGCACCGCCGCGGCGATCCGGACCACGACCGCTCCAACCATCCTAAAGGCGGGCACCAAGGACAATGTGATCCCGCAGGTGGCGCAGGCGGTCGTCAACCACCGAATCTTGCCGGGCGACACCGTCGAAAGCGTCCTCGAGCATGATCGCAAGGTCATCGACGATCCGCTGGTTCAGGTCCGCCCGGCCTCGTTCCAGCAGGACCCGGCGACGCCCGTTTCGCCCGACAGCCTCGAGTATCGAAGGTTCAGAGCGCTCGTTCGAGCGAGCTTTCCGGAAGCCGGAGTTTCACCGGGGCTCGTCGTCGGCGCGACCGACGGCCGGCATTATCAGGGCGTCGCCAGGGCCGTCCTGCGCTTCGTCCCGATCACCATGCGCAATGGCGATCTCACGCGCTTCCACGGCAACGACGAGCGGATCGGCATTGGCGATTACATGCGCGCGATCGCCTTCTACGAGCGCCTCATGAGTGGGTCGCCGCCACCAGGTAATTGAGCCTCAGGTCCTCGCTGAGGTGAAGCCCGCGCGTCGGGCTGAAGGCAATGCCTTCGACGTCGAGGCATTTGAGGCCCGCATTGGCCAGAAGCTGCTTCATCCGCTCCGGAGCGATGAACTTTTCGAAATCGTGCGTGCCCTTGGGGATCGCCCCGAAGCCTTCAGCGAGGGTGATGGTGATCAGCTTCGACCAGCCCGTCGCGTTGGGCGTCGACAGCATCAGCAGCCCGTTCGGAGCCAGACGCCCGGCAAGGTCCTTGAGAAATTGCTGCGGATCGGCCGTGTGCTCGATCACTTCCATCGACGTGACCAGGTCGAATGTGCCGTCCAGATCCTCGATGGCGGAGACCCGGTAGTCGATCTCGAGGCCCTGCCCCGCGGCATGGTCGCGCGCCGCTCCGATCAGCTCCGGCGTCGGGTCGATCGCGGTGACCTTCGCCCCAAGCCTCGCCAGCGGCTCCGCCAGCAGTCCGGCTCCGCAGCCGACGTCCAGGGCCGTCTTCCCCTCCAGCGGCCGGCGGCTGTGTTCGTCGAGCGACCAGTGCTGGTCGATCCAGTCGCGGATGTAGCCGAGCCGCACCGGGTTGAGCTTGTGCAGCATCGCCGACGCGCCGCCTGGATCCCACCAGTCGCCGGCGAGCTTTCCGAACTGCTCGATCTCTTCCCGGACGATGCTCGTGGTCGCTCGGGACAAGCCCTCGCTTGTGCTTGTTTCCGCCATAGTCGCCTCCTAACAGGGCGCGCCCGTTCACCCAAGGAGCCCAATGCCTCGCATCGTCATGAAATTCGGCGGAACGTCGATGGCTGGCATCGAACGCATCCGCAACGTGGCGAGCCGGGTGCGCCGCGAGGCCGAGGCGGGAAACGAGGTTCTCGTCGTCGTCTCAGCCATGGCGGGCGAGACCGATCGCCTCGTCCAGCTTTGCCGCGAAGCATCGGCGCTCAGCGATCCAAAGGAATATGACGTGGTCGTCGCATCGGGCGAGCAAGTCACCTCGGGCCTGCTCGCAATGACCCTCCAGAACATGGGCGTGAAGGCCCGAAGCTTCATGGGCTGGCAGTTGGTTCGGGCCTCGGGGGTGCACGGCAATGCCCGTGTCGATGCGATCGAGACGGCGACTCTGGACGAGGCGCTGAAGGGCGGAACGGTCGCCGTCATTCCCGGCTTTCAGGGTGTTTCCGAAGACGGCCGCCTGGCGACCCTCGGCCGCGGCGGGTCCGATACGTCCGCAGTCGCCATCGCGGCCGGCGTCAAGGCCGACCGGTGCGACATCTACACCGACGTCGACGGAGTCTACACCACCGACCCCCGTATCGTGCCCAGGGCAAGCAAGCTCAACCAGGTGACGTTCGACGAAATGCTCGAGCTCGCCGGCGTCGGCGCCAAGGTGCTTCAGGTCCGGTCGGTCGGGCTCGCAATGCGCGAAAACATGCCCTTGCGCGTTCTGTCGGCATTCGAGGACAAGCCGGGCACGGATATCGTCGCCGAACTTTCAGGAGCGGAAATGGAAAGAAACCTGATCGCGGGCATTGCCGCCGACCGGAACGAGGCGCGGATCACACTGACCGGCATCGCCGACACGCCCGGCACCGTCGCAGCGACGATCACTCCGCTCGCGGACGCCGGCATCCAGGTCGACATGATCGTCCACGCGGCGACTCCGAACACGGGCTCGTCCGACCTCACCTTCACCGTTCCTCGAGCGAGCCTGGCGCAAGCCATAACGGTGATCGAACAGAGCAAGGACGCGATTGGCCATTCCGATCTGGTGCAGGACCCGTCGGTCGCGAAAGTCAGCATCGTCGGCGTCGGCATCCGCTCCAACCCGGCGCTGGCTGCGAAGATGTTCGAGACGCTCGCCGAACGGCGCATCAACCTGCTCGCCGTTTCCACGTCCGAGATCAAGGTGAGCGCATTGATTGCAGAAGACGAACTGGAGCTCGCCGTCCGCGTCCTCCACACGGCCTTCGGCCTCGACGAACAGAGCGCGGCGGCATGAGCGGCGAGGGCCTGATCGCCGAGCCCCGGGCCGTCCACCAGTCGGTCGGCCACGCGCGCCTCAAGGAACTGATGCACCGCGGCACCGAGTTTCTCGGCTGCGACGTGGCGATCATGGGCGGAGCGATGAGCTGGGTCAGCGAGCGCAACCTCGTTTCCGCGATCTCCAATGCCGGCGGCTTCGGAGTGATTGCCTGCGGTGCGATGACGCCCGAGCTTCTCGATACGGAAATCACTGAAACCAAGGCTCGCACGTCGCGGCCGTTCGGGGTCAATCTCATCACCATGCACCCGCAGCTCAGCGAGCTGATCGACGTCTGCGTAAAGCATGATGTCGGCCACATCGTGCTCGCGGGCGGGCTTCCGCCGGGCAAGGCGATCGAGAAGATCAAGTCGCACGGCGCCAAGCTGATGGCCTTCGCGCCCGCGCTGAGCCTTGCGAAGAAGCTGATGCGCTCGAACGTCGATGCGATCGTCATCGAGGGCATGGAGGCCGGCGGTCACATCGGTCCCGTTTCCACGACCGTTCTCGCGCAGGAAATCCTGCCGCACGTGAGCCACGACATCCCCGTCTTCATCGCCGGCGGCATCGGCCGCGGCGAAGCGGTCGCCGCCTATCTCGAAATGGGCGCGGTCGGCGTTCAGCTTGGCACCCGCTTCGTCTGCGCGAATGAGAGCATTGCTCATGCCAACTTCAAGAAGGCCTTCATCCGCGCCTCCGCGCGCGACGCCATACCGTCGGTGCAGATCGACCCTCGCCTGCCGGTCATCCCGGTCCGGGCGCTGAAGAACCGCGAAATGGAGAATTTCGCAGCCAAGCAACGCGAAGTCGCCCAAAAGCTCGACGACGGCTCGATCGAGATGGCCGAGGCCCAGCTCCAGATCGAGCATTACTGGGCCGGCGCACTCCGCCGAGCAGTGATCGACGGCGACGTTGAGTCGGGCTCGGTCATGGCCGGCCAGTCGGTCGGAATGGTCACCCGCGAGGAGCCCGTCGCCGAAATCATT
>DASSFK010000394.1:0-2979 GCA_035694565.1 Sphingomicrobium sp. | reverse complement strand
TCCGTGATATTGTTCCATGCCCAGAATGTGGGAGCGCCTGCGAACGGCTGCAACCAGGCCCGATCGTGCACTGCGAACTGCCTCGTGACCCAATCGATATACAACCGGACAGAGGGGGCTCGCGAGGTGCGCCCCCTTTTTTCCAGCTAGTCTGCGAGCCGTGCGAACCGCCGGTCGGGAATGATCCAGACGACGGCAGTGAAAACGTAGATCGCAACCGAAATGTAGGGCTGGAAGAAGGCCACCACGATTGCGATTAGGTAAAAGACGAGGCTCGAATATTCCTTCAGCGGGCGCCTCATGACCTCCCTGATCCTCGAACCTTCCCCTTCCGCCGCGGCAAGCGCCAATTGCAGCAGCCTGTAGGCCAGCGCGGCAAGGGAGAGCACGACTCCGAACGAGGCGACCGGCCAGGGCGTCACTCCCGCTTCATCGATCCAGCGGATCATCAGCGGAAACAAGGTCAGGCAGAAGAGCAGGGCATGGTTGGCCCAGAGCACCCAACCGGTGACCCTGTGCGCGGAGTCCACCATGTGATGATGGTTGTTCCAGTAAATGGCAACGTAGACGAACGCGAGCAGATAGGCGCCCAGCAGCGGAAGCACCGTGAGCACCGCTTCGAACGTCGACTCCTCCGGAAATTTCAGCTCCAGGACCATGATCGTAAGAACGATGGCGACGACGCCGTCGGTGAGCGCATTGAGCCGGGCTGGGGTCATTCGTTGATTCCTTCAAAACGCTTGTCGGGGATGAGCCACATCAGCGCGACGATCACGTAGATCGCGATCGACGCGCCGGGCGAGGCGAACGTGATTGGAAGTGCCGCCAGGTAGGAGATCAATGTGATCTGCCCCTTTCGGCCATGTGACGTCGCCTTGACGATGGGTGAATCATCGTCGTTCGCATTGAGCAAGGCAGACCGGATCGCGGCGAAACCGAGAGCCGACATCAGCATGATCGCGCCGAACGCGAGCACGGTGTCGCGAGTGAGGCCGGCCTCGCCGATCCACCGCATCACCCATGGAACGAGGCTGAGCCAGAAGAGCTGGAACAGGTTCGCCAGGAGGACCCGGCCGTCGACCTTCCGCGCCGCGCACAGCAGATGGTGATGGTTCACCCAGTAGATGCCGACCTTGGTGAACGACAAAGCATAGATTGAGAACAAGGGAAGGACCGGGCGGAGCGCGTTCCAGCCGGGCTCGTGCGGAACCGGAAGTTCCAGCACCATGATGGTGATGATGATCGCAATGACGCCGTCGGTGAATGCGCAAACCCGCTCCGGCTTCATTCACCCCCCTTCGCTGCCAGCACTCCGCTCCCTCTGACCTTAGCCCAGGTTCGAGCCGCCGTGTAGCCGAGGAAGCCGGTGCCGCCAGAGGGCGTGGAGTGCGGGATTCCTCGACTTCTGGAGCGCGAGCTTGCCTGCATCGATGTCGATATTGTCGGCGGTGTAGGCGATGTGTGCGATCTGCGGATCCGTTGGCCCGCTTTCCACAGCGGCGGCGGCGGAGCCGGCCACAAGCGAGGCGGCGACGATAAGGCAGAACTTGGCGGTCATTTGATCCTCCCGGTTGGAATTCGATTCATTGGATGCCGCGGTTTGCTGGAGGTTCCCGGGGCCGCTACAGATCGGCCATGCGTTCGCGTTTCTGGCTGATTGCCGCCTCCGCCTTCCTCTTCGCCGCCCCCGCCGCCGCCGCCGAGCTCTCGGCGCCGGAGCGGACGATGATCGAGACCGTCGATGCCGAGCAGGAGCGGACGCTCTCGATGCTCGAGACCTGGGTGAACCAGAACAGCGGAAGCCAGAACGCAGCCGGGGTGCGGGCCGTCGGAAAGATGCTTTCCTCGGAGCTCGAGCCGCTCGGGTTCAAGGTCGACTGGGTCGACATGAAGGCTGCCGGCCGAGCCGGTCACATCATTGCCCGGCACAAGGGCAACGGCCGCGGAAAGCGGATGCTGCTGATCGGCCACCTCGACACGGTGTTCGAGCCGGACTCCCCGTTCCAGAAGTGGGAGCGGAACGGCGACCGCGGGATCGGTCCCGGAGCAGGTGACGACAAGGGCGGAATGGCGGTGATGATCGCGGCGCTTCGAGCGATGCAGGCCGCGGGAACGCTCAGGAAAGCCGACATCACGGTCGTGCTGACCGGCGACGAGGAAGATGCTGGCGATCCGATCGAGCTCGCACGGGGACCGCTGGTCGAGGCCGGGAAGTGGGCCGACGTCGCGCTCGACTTCGAAGGGCTTGCCCAGAAGGAGGGCAAGGACATGGGCTCGATCGCCCGGCGGAGCTCGGACAGCTGGACCCTGACCGTGACCGGCCGAACCGGCCATTCGAGCGGCGTAATGCACCCGGACTATGGCGCCAACTACGAGCTGGCGCGGATCATCGACGCCTTCCGCCGGGAGCTCGGCGAGGACAAGCTCACCTACAATGTCGGGATGATCGGCGGCGGAGCAAGCGCGGACCTCGATTCCGGGCGGATCCGCCTCGCCGCGACGGGCAAGACCAACATCATCGCGGCGACGGCGGTTGCTCGCGGCGACTTGCGCGCGATCTCGCAGGACCAGATCGACCGCACCAAGGCGAAGATGCAGGCGATCGTCGGTTCGTCGCTGCCCGGAACGAAAGCCGAGATCCATTTCGACCCGGGCGGCTATCCGCCAATGGCGCCGACCGAGGGCAACCGAGCCCTGCTTGCTCGGCTCAACACTGTGAATTCGGACATGGGCCTCGAGCCGATGGGCGAGCTCGACCCGATGGAACGCGGCGCCGGCGACATCAGCTTCGTCGCGGCGGACACGGACGGGCTGGTCGGCCTCGGATCCGCGGGCTCCGGGAGCCACGCGCCGGGAGAGTCCGTCGACATCCCGTCGATTTCGCGCCAGGCGAAGCGCGCAGCGATTCTGATGAGCCGCCTTGCGACGGAACGGCGCTAGCGGGTCAGCCGGTCGGCCGGCCTATCGATTCAAGCCTTC
>DASSFK010000393.1:0-3129 GCA_035694565.1 Sphingomicrobium sp. | reverse complement strand
TCACAGTACCGGGTGACCGTGTCACAGGCGCTGGAGCACATACGGAATTTCGTGAGAATATCACGACGCGCCGTTACATACCCGAGGTGGGAGCCGTGTGCCCGAATTGGGCTCGCACGGATCTGTGCGGGTTGCGCCTTGCAAGCGCGTTGAAGTCTGCCGTCTGCGACGACGGCCGCGGCAAAGCCTAGCGAGCAGCCGCGAACCGAGTCTTGCGTGGCGTCCGGTAACGGCCGCTGCGAAGCGTAGATAGGGAGGTTGTAGGCCGGAATGAAGTGAACGGGAAAATAGCCCCGAAATCGATCGTGATCGGAGTAGCCGACCCTGTCCCTCAAAGGGGAAGGCGGAATCAAAGGCCGCGTCTTCGCGAGCGGCCTGAGGTGCTCCCGGGGTTCGTACCGCCAGCATGCAACCAAAGGCGTTGACGTGAACAAGGGAGATCCATCCGGTTCAAACGAAAGTTTGTAGGGCCCGACAAGCCGCCAAGGTGAGGAAGACCTGACGACCGAATGGAAGTCATACTGACTGATAGTACTCGGAGGACGGGAGAGCCGGCCACATGGGGAAGCGGTCAGCGGCAGGTGAATTGTTCTTGGGCAACATGGGCTCCATTCAACGGGAGACACGGCCTTCTATTCAAAGAGAAGATCAGCTGACCATGGAAACGAAACTTGAACAAATAGCAGCGAAAGCTCGACGCGAACCAAAACTCCGCTTCACGTCGCTGGCTCATCACATCACGCGCGATCGGGTGCGGAAGAATCTGTTGCAGATTCCGAAGCGGTCGGCCGCAGGGGTGGATGGGCAGACGGTGGAGGCGGCGAAGAAGAGCTTCGATGGATGGATAGAGCCGATGCTCCAGTCCATTCCCCGCCAAGGATATAGAGCGCCGGATATTCGGCGAGTCTATATCCCCAAGCCCGGCAAGACGGAAAAGCGCCCACTTGGTGTGCCAACTGTCGCCGACCGGGCGCTCCAGCGCAGCACGGCCGAGGTGTTGTCTGCCATTTATGAGCAGGACTTTCTGCCCTGTTCATTCGGTGGCCGGCCAGGGCTCGGCGCTCATCATGCTCTGGCGACCCTCAATGAGGTCATCGCCGGCGGCAAAATCGGATGGGTGCTGGAGGCGGATCTGAAGAACTTCTTCGGGAGTCTCAATCATGATTGGGTGCTCCGGTTTGTCGCGCATCGGGTCGGTGATCCACGCCTGATCAGTTTGATCCGGCGCTGGCTGAAAGCGGGTGTTTTGGAAGGCGGAAAGGTCTATCCGAGCGAGGAAGGAACACCGCAAGGGGGATCGATCAGCGTACTTTTGAGCAACCTTTATCTTCACTACGTGCTCGACCTCTGGTTCGAACGCGTGGTGAAGAGCCGGTTGCGGGGCGAAGCCCGGCTGGTGCGCTATATCGATGACTTTGTGATCTGCTTCCAATATCGATCGGACGCCATACGTGTTCAGGACGCCTTACGCCTTCGGTTGGGAAAGTTCGGCCTCACTCTTGAGCCGACCAAGACCAAATTGGTCGAGTTTGGTCGGTTCGCGCAGCGACACGCGAGCAAACGCGGCAGAAAGCGCCCGGAGACCATCTACTTCTTGGGCCTGACGCTGTATTGCACGCGAAACCAGAAGGGTAACTTCAAGGTTGGGATGCGCACCGAGAAATCTCGCTTGCGGCGCAGCCTTACGTCTCTGCAGGAGCTTATGCGGCAAATACGACATCACACGATCAGTGACCAGGTGGGCGAAATTAACGCCTTCCTGCGCGGCCATTATGCCTACTACGGCGTCGCCGGAAATCTTCGGTGTCTCGCCAAGGTGTACCGCGCCGTGGAGCGTTACTGGCATCGGATGTTGCGCAGCCGCAGCTGGGCCGGACGAGCCCTCAACTGGAGCATGTTCAACCAGATCAAAGAACGGACGCCGTTACTGAGACCAAAGCTGCGCCTCCGTTACCCGGAGCTGCAGGCTCTTGCGGTGCTGTGAATCAACTGCCGAAGAGCGTAGTGCGGTAAATCCGCATGCTACGTTCTGTGGGAGCCGGAGGCGGGCGACTGCCTCCGGCGACCCGGTGGCGCGAGGTAACTCGCGTCCCTACCGCGAAAGTCGGCGGTAGACATGGGGCTCAAGACTTTCGCAAAGCTTCGTTCGTTCCTTCGCTAAAGCGTGATATTGTCACCTCTATTGCATGCACACGACCTCCGGAGGGAGGGGTCCGCATGGCAATCCAGATCCGACGGCGGGAATTCATAATTTACACTGGGCGGCGCAGCAGCTGGGTGGCCGCTCGCGGCACGCGCGCAGCAAGGGCAGATCGGGCGCACGCCACCGCAAGAATTAAGCAAGGGTCGAACCGTGCGGGGAGAGAAGCATGCGAAGCGGGCGCGCGTTTGCTGCCGCGATGTCGTGCCTGTTGCTCCTGGGCAGCATAGCGATCGCGGGCGCGCCGAAGCAAGGCGGTATTTTCCGGATCTATCACCGCGACAGCCCCGGCAGCGCGTCGATCCATGAGGGCGCGACCAATTCGATCAACATCCCCTTCATGCCCGTCTTCAACAACCTGGTCATCTATGACCAGCACATCGCGCAGAACAGCTTGGACGACATCCGCCCCGAGCTCGCGGAAAGCTGGGCGTGGAGCGCCGACAAGAAGACGCTGACTTTCAAGTTGCTGCAGGGCGTCAAATGGCATGACGGCAAGCCGTTCACGTCGGCCGATGTCAAATGCACCTTCGACATGCTGATAGGCAAGTCGCAGCAAAAGTTCCGGCAGAACCCGCGCAAGACCTGGTACGACCAGGTCGATGACGTCACAACCAACGGCGACTACGAAGCCTCCTTCAATCTGAAGCGGCTGCAGCCTTCGCTCCTGGCGCTGCTCGCCTCCGGCTACACGCCGGTCTATCCCTGCCACGTAAGCCCAGCGGAGATGCGCACCCATCCGATCGGCACCGGCCCGTTCAAATTCGCGGAGTTCAAGGCCAACGAAACGATCAAGCTGACGCGCAACGAGAATTACTGGAAGAAGGGCCTGCCGTATCTCGATGGCATCGAATTCACCATCATTCCGAACCGCTCGACCGCGATCCTCGCTTTCATCGCCGGCAAGTTCGACATGACCTACCCGACCG
>DASSFK010000392.1:0-3713 GCA_035694565.1 Sphingomicrobium sp. | reverse complement strand
GGTGAGAGTGCCGATCTGGTTCACCTTCACCAGGATCGAATTTGCGATCCCGTTTTCAATGCCTTCCGCCAGTCTCTTCTCATTGGTCACGAAGAGATCGTCACCGACGAGCTGGATACGATTTCCAACCAGGTCGGTCAGCGCTTTCCACCCTTCCATGTCGTCTTCGCCCATTCCGTCCTCGATCGAGGCGATCGGATAGGCGGCCGCCAATTCGGTGAGGTAAGCCGCCATTTCCGCCGGCGTCAGGCTCCGTCCCTCGCCTTCGAGTTCGTACTTTCCGTTCCTGAAAAACTCGGTCGAAGCGCAGTCCAAGGCGAGGACAACGTCGCTTCCGGCCTTGTATCCGGCGGATTCGACGGACCTGAGGATAAAATCGAGCGCTTCGCGGGCCGAAGCAATGTTCGGGGCGAATCCCCCCTCGTCTCCAACCGCCGTCGCCAGGCCCACCTTGTGGAGCGCCGACTTGAGCGAGTGGAAGATTTCCGTGCCGCAACGAAGGGCTTCCGAAAAGGTCGGGGCGCCAACGGGCATGACCATGAATTCCTGGAAGTCGATCGGATTGTCGGCGTGGGCTCCGCCGTTGAGGATATTCATCATCGGAACTGGCAGCACGTCCGAGCTGACTCCGCCGACATAGCGGTACAGCGGCAACCCGAGCGCATCGGCGGCTGCCTTCGCCGTTGCGAGACTGACGCCCAGGATCGCGTTCGCTCCCAGCCGCGCCTTGGTCGGAGTTCCGTCCAGAATTGTCAGCGTCATGTCGAGTTCGGCCTGGTCCTCGGCGTCCAGCCCGAGAACCGCGCCTGCGATCTCGTCATTGACCGCTCGCACGGCTTTCTCGACGCCCTTCCCGCCCCAGCGGCCGTCATCCCCGTCGCGAAGCTCCACCGCCTCATGGGCGCCGGTGGAGGCGCCGGAAGGAACGGCTGCGCGGCCCATGCTTCCGTCTTCGAGCGTGACATCGACCTCCACGGTCGGGTTTCCGCGGCTGTCGAGGATCTGGCGGGCGTGGACGTCGACGATCGCAGTCATGGAAATCCTTCTTCCGGAAGCGTAATGATTTTGATGCGCGCTGCACCTATAGGCGGCGCGTCGGGCCGTGCAACTTTCGCTTCCATGCACAGGAACGACGGTCGTTCTGTGGGGTTGAAGTCGAAAAGGAGGACTCGCAATGGGCGACGACAGGACCGACCTTCCCGAAGGCACCGACACGGTCATCGACGGAGCGGCAGAGACTGCCGATCTCACAACGGAGAACAATTTGGTGACTGACACGAAAGTACCCGCGCCTCGCGCCGCTGGCTCGACCGACCTCAGGCAACGCATCCTGGACGGAGGCGAAAAGCTTTCCAGCGAGGCGACTGACCGCGCCCGCGGTTTCGTCAGCCAGGGGCTGGAGCGCTCGGCTGAGGCCCTGTCCAGCGTCAGCAAGCTCGTCGGGGACACGGCCGCCGGCCTCGATGAGCGGCTCGGCGAAGAATATGGCGACTACGCCCGAAAGGCAGCCTCGGCCATTGAGAACACGGCGAACAACCTCGCGTCGAAGAATCCCGACGAATTGATCGAGGACACACGCAATTTCGTTCGCAACAGCCCGGGCCTCGCCGTCGCTGGCGCCGCGATCGTCGGATTCGTGGTCGCCAGGCTGATCAAATCCGGCCTCAACCGCGACGAAGACGACGATCGCTAAGGTGCTGAAGCCGTCGTCCGAACATGATCCAGCGCCGGGTGACAGCGATCGCCCGGTCGGCGAGCTCGTCCATGAGCTGATCGAGGATGGCAAAGCCTATGCCCGGGCAGAGCTCGAGCATGCGAAGGCGATCGCTTTATCCAAGGCCAATGCGCTCAAGCTTCCGGCTATTCTGTTCGCGGTCGCTTTCCTGTTTGCTCTGGCAGCCTTCGTCGCGTTGGTGGTCGGCATCGCGAACGGCCTTGCGACCCTGATCGGCCCGCTCGCAGGAGGGGTCGTGGCGTTCCTTCTGTTCGCGGCCGTCGCGGGCGGTCTAGGCTGGTATGGCGCCAAGCGGCTTCGGGAGGACTTGTGAGCGGCGAGACGCCGGAGATCGCCGCGGCCCGGTTTCGGGCGGAGCGCGCCCGTGCCCAGCTGATGGGGACGGCGCACCGGCTGCAGTCAAGGCTCAGCCCCGGCACGATCGCCTCCAATGCGTGGCAGGATGCAAAGGACAAGGGCGCGGACATTGCCGAGAGCGCCGTGGATGCGGTCCGAAAGCGGCCCATCGCCGCGACGAGCGTGGTCGCCGCAATCGCCTTGTTCCTCGCCCGGGAACCGCTGAAGGATCTGGCGGGTAAAGTTGCTGATGGCGTGAAGAAAAAGGCGCCTCGGAGAGCAAAGAAGACAATGACCAAATCGACGGAGAATGTTGCATGACGGACTATCGCTCCAGCGAGGAGACGGGCCGCACAACCCCTCGCCAACGGGCCATCGAGGCCTATGGCAATGCTCGCGACCGCGTCGGCAATGCCGGGCGTCGAGCCGGTGAGACGCTCGAGGAAGCGCCACTGCTGGTACTCGCCGCCGGAATCGCCGCGGGTGCTGCCATTGCCGCACTCTTGCCGCGGTCGAAGACCGAGGACCGACTGCTTCGTCCGGTAACGGATCGCGCCCGCGAGACCGCCAAGACCGCGGCTCAGGCCGCCAAGGATGCCGGTCAAGGCCGTCTCGATGAGCTTGGCCTCACCCGTCGGAAGGGTTCCGACGCGATCCGCTCCATCCTGGAAGGGGCCAGCGACGCCGCCAAGGCGTCGGCGCAGGCCGCGTTTGGGACGGTCCGGCGGGAAAAATGAGGGGGAAGTGCGGGTTCGCATGACGTCCAAAATCCTGCTAGCGGGCCCGCCATGAGCAAGCTTCACCTGGTATTCGGAGGCCGGGTCAAAGACCCGCGCGGCCTCGATTTCGTCGACCTGAGCGCGATCGATTTCGTCGGCCTCTTCAATAATTACGCGGAGGCCGAAGAGGCCTGGCGCGGACGTGCGCAGCGGACCGTCGACGATGCCGAGATGAAATATGTCGTCGTTCACCTGCATCGGCTGCTCGAGCCGGAAAGCGACAGCAGCAGCGCGGCCTCAGCCGCTTAGGCGTTCCGGTAGCGCCAGAGGAGGAGCGGCCGCTGCAGCAGCAGGCCGGCGATGAATCCGCCAATATGGGCGGGCGTCGCCAGCATGAAGCCCTGCAGGCCGCCGAGCAGGCCGGTCATCACCTGCAGGACGATCCAGGCCACGAGCAGCCACAATGCATTGAGTGACCGGTTCAGGCTGGGCGAGCTGACGATCTTTTTCTGCTGTCCAAAACTAAGCGCGAAGGCGCCGATTACGGCGCTGATCGCGCCGCTCGCGCCGATCATCGGCGTCGGCGACAGCGGCGCGACGAGCCACTGTGCGATCGCTGCTGTATAGGCTCCGACCGCGTAGAGCAGGAGCATCGGTCCCGATCCGAGGATCCGTTCCACCTGCGTGCCGCACCAGACGAGCATCAACAGATTGAGCGCCAAATGCAGGAAATTGCCATGGACGAGCGTCGCGGTCAGCGGCGTCAGCCAGGCCGGCGCAGCGGGACTGAGCTGAATCAATCCGCTGAGCCGCGCCGGAATCACGCCAAAGATGATGTCCGCGCGATCGCTCGCGCCCAGCAGCCCCGTGAGCAGCCAGCAGGCGGCGGTGACGATCGAGATGATGATCGTGGCGGTTCGTGG